>JAHCKV010000315.1 GCA_026125595.1 Burkholderiales bacterium
GGACCGGGCTGGTCAGCACCTCCCGGAACACCGGATGCCATTTGTGCGGTGTCTTGATGCGCCGGACCCGTGGCCGGTCGGCCGTATGGGTCGGCTCCAGATCGTAGATCTCGTTATGGGCCGTGACGCCCTTGGCCTTCGCCGTCAGTTCGGCGATGGCTGCGTGGATCCGCGCCAGCAGTTCCGGACTGATCACATCTTCGACGACCACGTATCCCTGCTCGCGGTAGAACGCGACCTGCTCACTACCGATCATGTCGACCCTCCGTCTTGCACCGCAACAATTCGGCGCACCCCGTGTCGTCCGGCAGTTTCGCGCCATGCCGATGCCCTGCGGGACAAGATGCGCTTTCGCGCTGTCGAGTGTCAATTCCCGGCCACTCCGCCGGGAAGACGATTGCAACGCTTTGACGAACGTGCGAATCTCGCGCCCCGGGAGTCGGACACAAATCCCGTCTGAAATTCATAAATCGAACAGAGTTGGAGGAGAGAGAGCATGAAACGCAGCCACGGCTTCATCGCCGCGCTGGGGGGGGTCGCACTCATCGCGGCGTCCAGCGCATTCGCCCAGGTCGTACCCGGTCCGCAAGACGACAGCGCCCTGTCGTGGAGCTACAGCAAGTGGGGCAAGGACGATATGGCGGGTTCGGCGAACTACACGAAGGACCCGGCCCAGATCAAGCGCGCCCTGAGCAAGGTCAAGCAGTTCAAGTCGATCACCATCGGCAAGTACTACCACAAGGAAGCGCCGGCGTTCGGTCCCCGCGGCTGGAACATGTCGATTCCCGGCACGCCCACCGGCGGTCCGTTCGGCAAGAACGCGCTGACCTACCACGATGAACTGGTGACCACCGAGATCGGCCAGATCCAGACCCAGTTCGACGGTCCCGGCCACATCGGCGTCAACACGTCCAAGGGCCCGATGTTCTACAACAAGCGCCTGTCTTGGGATGCCTACGAGCGCGGCCAGGGTGGCCGGGTGGTCGGCATGGGCCCGCTGGGTGTCGAACACGTCGGTGAGTTCGGTTTCGTCTGCCGCCTCGTCGTGCTGGATGCCGTCGCGTACCGCAAGTCCCAGGGCAAGCTGTCGGCGTCCGAGGAAATGCTGCCGATCCCGAAGAAGCCGGGTGATATCGGCATCGTGACCGCAGACGACGTGAAGGCGATCGTCAAGGCCCAGGGCCTCGAAGAAATCGGTCAGGGCGACTGCGTGGCCATCCACACCGGCCAGGGCAACACCTGGAGCAACGACCGCTTCCCGAAGATGACGTCCGAGCAGCGTGCCGCCGCCCGTGCCAAGTTCGCCGAAGGCGAACCCGGCTATGGCATCAGCGCTTGCAAGTACTTCGCCCAACGGAACATCGCGCTGACGCTCGGCGACACCTCCGCCAACGACGCCCAGCCCGGTGGTGAACAGGAAGGCTATGCCGTTCCCTGCCACACCGAACTGCAACCGCAGCACGGCATCTGGAACCTGGAAAACGTCGATACGAAGTCGCTGATCGACGCCAAGGTCCACGAAGGTGCGCTGATCTTCGCTCCGCTGAAGATCGTCGGTGCGACCGGCTCGCCGGCCAACCCGATCGTGCTGTACTGATCGGTACGGTCCGATGAAAAAGAGAGGCCTTCGGGCCGCTCTTATTTTGCGGTCCCCGCCGCCTCAGCGCGGCTTCCACCCGCTGGCGTCGAGCATCCGCTCCAGGCCGCCCTGGTCGTAGCCATCCATGCGGCGCCCACCCACCAGGATCACCGGCACGCCCTGCCCGCCGAGGGCGTCGTACTGGCCCTTGGCCCACTGGGACGTCTCGATGTCCAGATCCTCGAACGGAATCTGCCGGCTCTGCAGATACGCGCGGGCCTTCTTGCAGTAACCGCACCATGCCGTGGTGAACAGCCGAACCGGCTCCCCCCGTACCGCCGGGCTCGGTGCCGGCTTGGCCGCCGTGGACGGCAACGGCTTCGGCGCAGGGGCCACCGACGGCCGGGTGTCGATCTTCAGCTTCTTGCCGGCATTCTTCGGCGGCGGCGTGTCCGTGTAGTAGACGCGGCCGTCGGCGTCCACCCAGCGGTAGATCTCCGCTGCGGCGGGAAAGGCCAGAGTGGCGATCAGGCAGAGGACGACGGGACGCAGGCGCATGGGCTCGGGACGGCGAGGGGGTGTCGCCCCGCCATGCAAATCACGCGCCTGCATCGGATCCACGGCCCCTCGTCCCGACTATGCGCCTGCGGTGAACGTCGCCTCGATCCTGCCCAATCCTTCGACTTCCATCACCACGTGATCGCCCGGCTCGAGCCATTTTGTCGCGACGACGCTGCCCGTGAACACGAAATCGCCGGCTTCGATACCCAGCCCCCGCCGGGAGCGCTGATTGGCGAGCCAGGCCAGCGCCTCCAATGGATGCCCCATGACATCGGAGCCGCGTCCGCGTCCGACCTCTTCGCCGTTGATCCAGGTAATGCCCGTCAGCGCGGCCAGGTCGAGCCCACGCCAATCCGCGATCCGGGGACCGAGCACGCAGCCGGCATCGAAGAAATCATCGGCAATCAGCGTCGGCGTATCGAGGCGGCTGTAGTCGACATAGCGGGCGTCGACGATCTCCATGCCGGCGCGGCATGCGACGACGGCATCGGCCAGCATCTCCCGTGTGTACGGCGCCGGCTGCGGCGGCAGGGCGCGACCGAGTTCCACGACGATCTCGCATTCGACTCCGACCCGCACGAAACCGGCGTGCGCGATGCTCGCCGGCGATGCGTGCACGGTCGTTTCGAACACACCTCCGCCGCAGGGATTCGGAATGTTCAGGAACGCCTGCATCACCGGCGTCGTGCAACCGATCTTGTGGCCGGACACGCGACCCAGTCCCCGGGTGGACAACAATGCGTGCAGTGCGTCCTGAACGCGGTACGCCTGCGCTTCGTCGGTGGGCCGGAGTTCGGGTGGCAACGTGTCCAGCGGCTTCAGTGAAAGGCGATGCTCCGCCAGCATGCGGGCGGCCTGTTCGACGGCTTGTTCCGTGGTTCGATCTCGCGGCAGATGAAGCCGCGAAGATAGCGGACAACCCCGCATCGGCCCAGCTTTTCTATCGCAACGCAGCACGAAGATGCCGCGTGCCGTGCCTTTCCTTTGCGATGCCGTTTCCACATAATCGCTCGCGCTGTCGACACGGACGCCGCACGCAGATGCGACGCCAGCGGAGGATCGCCGAAGTCCTCCGATACCTACTACAAGGCAGTTCAAGAGGAGGAGTCAACGTGAGCATCTCCATCGCCGCGCGATCCCGCGCGACCATCCGCAACGCCATGATCCCGCTCGTCGCCGCTGCCGCGTTGGCGTGTGCGGGCGGTGTCCACGCGCAAGGCGCCGCGCAAAAGGCCGTCGACGCCGCGAAGCCGCTGTGCACGGGCGGCAAGACCATCACGATCGTCTGGGAAGCGGGCCTGCAATCGCTCGACCCGTTGAATTTCTCCGGGCCGGAATGGGAGAAGCTCACCGGCTGCAAGGTCAAGGTCGTCGAAGTGCCGACCGCGGAAATGTTCACGAAGATCATGCAGGAATACCGCGCCGGCACCGGCGCGTACGACGCGCTGAACGTGATCCCGGCGTGGATGCCCGATCTGGTCCAGGCTGGTGCGCTCGAGCAGCTCGACAGCTATGTCGACAAATACGGCTACCGCGCCGAACTGCAGAAGATCGCGCCCACCTACCGCGACAACCAGATGACGGTGAACGGCAAGATCTATTCGTTCCCCGATGACGGTGACGTGTTCGTGCTGTACTACCGCAAGGACATCTTCGCGCGCGACGACCTGAAGAAGGCGTTCAAGGCCAAGCACGGCTACGACCTCGCGGTGCCGAAGAACTGGAAACAGCTCGATGAAATGGGCGCCTTCCTGACCGAAGCCCTGAAAAAGGAAGGCATCTACGGCGCCACGTTCTTCCGCGAGCCGCCGTACACGATGTATCTGTTCCAGGAGCGCTTCCGCAACGAGGGCGGCAAATTCTTCGACGCGAACATGAAGGCGACGGTCAACGACGCCATCGGCGTGCGCGTGTTCAACGAGATGCGTGCCGAGAACAAGTGGCTGCCGCCCGGCGTCGAGAAGTTCGGCTTCGTCGAGAATCTGGCCGTGTTCCTGAAGGGTCAGGCGGCCATGACGATCTCATGGCCCCCCTACGGTCGCTTCGCCGCCGGTTATCTGGCCAACGAGAAGGCGCTCGACTGGGTGCCGAAGTCGCAGGTGGCGGGCAAGGTCGGGTACGCCGTGACGCCCGGCGGACATCCGCAGCTCGCCGCCGGTTTCACACTGTCGGTCGCATCGACCAGCAAGAACAAGGAAGCGGCGTATCTGTTCATCCAGTGGCTGAACAGCGAGGAAATCTCGATGAAGCGCGTCCAGCTCCCCTACGCGCTGCGCGATCCGTTCCGCGACTCGCACTTCACCGATCCCGGTTACCTGAAGCTGTGGCCCGATGCGAAGGAGTATCTCGCCGCACTACAGGCCGGATCGAAGACGGGCCTGATGGATCTGTCGCTGATCCAGACCGACAAGTACGAGGAAGCGCTGCGCCAGGGTGTCAGCCGCCTGTGGGCCGGCGAGGACGCGAAGAAGATTCTCGACGACGTC
>JAHCKV010000316.1 GCA_026125595.1 Burkholderiales bacterium
GCTCGATCGGCCGGCGTCCGCCGACGGATCGAGCCTCGATCACGGCGCCGAAAACGCCGCGGCCGCGCTGGCGATTTCGGGGCGTCTGGCACCGGGCGAGATGGTCGTGACCCGTGAGGGGCATGTGTTCACGGTCCACAGCGTCGGCTTCCACGCGGCGGATTCCGAGATCCACGGGCTGCTGGCCCGCAAGCAGGAAATCGAGCAACTCGAAGCCGAATTGCCGGCACTGCAGGAGGCGTTTGCGACGACTCGGGCCCGTCTGGCCGAAGCCGAGGCCGAGCGGCATGAGCAACGCGGCGCGATCGACCGACTGCGCGAGCAACTCACCGAACTGGGGGCGCGGCGCCACGGGATCGCGCTCGACGAAGTGAAGGCGAGCCAGGCGCTCGAGCGGGCGCGTCATCGGCAGGCGCAGATCGACGGCGAGCTGGCCGAGATCGCCGACGATCACGCCCGAGAGGTGGCGGTGTTGCAGGAAGCGCTCGAGGCGCTCGCCGGTGTCGAAGGGGAAATCGAGGCGCGCGACGCTGCGGTGACCGCCGCGGCCGAACGCTACCGGGCGTGCGATCAAGCATTGTCCCGTCTGCGGGAAGCCGTATTGCGGTCCGAACGCGAGGCCCAGGAAGCCCGTTTTGTCGTGCGCAGTTATGAAAACCGGATCCAGGAATTGTCCAATTCGCTGACCGGCATCGCCGAACAGTTGGCCCGTGCGCAGATCCAGCAGGAAGATGCGGCGGCGGAAGCGACCGGCTACGACGACACGTCGCTGACCGATCGCGTCGCCCGGGCGCTCGAGGCGAAGACGGAACGGGAGCGGCTGCTGGCCGGCGCCCGCGACGCACTGGCCGAGGCCGAGCGCGTGCTGCGCGGCACCGAGCAGGAGCGTCAGCTCGCCGAGCAGCGAGTCGAACCGATGCGGGAACGGATCGGCGATCTGCGGTTGAAGGAGCAGGAAGCCCGGCTCGCCGAAGAGAATTTTGCGCAGCAACTGGCGGAAGCACAGGCGGACGAGGCCGCGCTGCTCGCGTCGGTCGACAAGATGCCGCGCCCCGGTGCGCTGCAGGCCGAGATCAACCGGTTGAACGAAGAGATTGCGGCGCTCGGCGCCGTCAACCTGGCGGCGCTGGACGAGTTGAAGACGGCATCCGAGCGCAAGGCGTTCCTGGACGCCCAGTCGGCCGATCTGAACGAAGCGATGGCCACGCTCGAAGATGCGATCCGCCGCATCGATCGCGAAACGCGTGAACGCCTTCAGGCGACCTTCGATGAAGTCAACCGCAATCTCGCCGAGATGTTCCCGACGCTGTTCGGCGGCGGCGAGGCGAAGCTGGTGATGACCGGCGAAGAGATCCTCGACAGTGGCGTGCAGATCATCGCGCGGCCGCCGGGCAAGAAGAACGCCTCGATCCACCTGCTGTCCGGCGGCGAAAAGGCGCTGACGGCGGTGTCGCTGGTGTTCTCGCTGTTCCGGTTGAATCCTGCACCGTTCTGTCTGCTGGACGAAGTCGATGCGCCGCTGGACGACACCAACACCGGGCGGTTCAGCGCGCTGGTCAAGAAGATGTCCGATCAGACGCAGTTCATTTTCATCAGCCACAACAAGATCACGATGGAGATCGCCGATCAGTTGATCGGTGTCACCATGCCGGAACTCGGCGTATCGCGCATCGTCGCAGTGGATATCGAAGAAGCGCTGAAGATGAGAGAGGAAGCGGCGTGAGCGACCGAGCAGGGGCCCCTTTGGGGATGCGAGTCACGCGAATCGCCGCAGGGACGAGGGCGTTGCGTGGGTTTCCCGATGCTGTGGATGGCGTCCGCAGCGTGAGCGACCGAGCAGGGGTGCGGCTGGGGAGTCAATGGATCGGATAAGTGGGTTTCTGACGATGGACAGCCTGCAGCTCAGCCTGCTGCTGCTGGGCGCCATCGTCATCGGTGGTGTCTATGCGTTCAACTGGTTGCAGGAGCGCAGCCTGCGCAAGCGTGCAGAGCAGGCGCTGGACCAGCCGACCGAAGATGTGTTGATGCGGGCGAAGCGCGAGCCGGTCGTGCCGCTGCCCCAGGGCATGTCGTCGCCGACGCGGTCGGCGGCCGGGCCGGGTCCGTTCCTGCCGTCGGAGAATCTGCCGGAGCTGTTGCCGGATCCACCGCGGGAAGTGTTCGACGCGCCGTTGCGTCCGCTGGTGGAATCCGATCCGGTTCTGCCGTCCGGCGCCGTGCTGCCGTCGGTGCCGACATCCGTCGCGCCATCACCGCCTGCGTCGGGGTTGCCGCCGTTGGCGCCGCCGCCGGATTCAACTGTGCCGCCCATGCCACCGCCGGTTGCGCCACTGCCCGAAACGCCGGTGCCACGCGATACCGTGGGATTGCTGCAAGCGCGGCTGGCGCGGGACGCGGCTGCCGCCAAAACCCAGTCCGGTCCGCCGAAGCCCGGTCTGCCACCGGTCGTGAAGCCGCAGGCTGCGCCACCCAATACCGTACCGCCGTCCGCGGTCAAGCCGCAATCCGCCGCGCCATGGATGCAGCCACCGCCGGTGAAGCCCCAGCCTCCCGCGCCGCGGGTCGAATCGCCGCCGGTCGTGAAGCCGCAGTCGGAATCGCAGCGGATCACCCCGCCGGCGTCTGTGCCGGACGCGGTGCCGCTGCCCGACGCCCGCCACGCCGAGCCGCCGTTGATCGAGCGTCCGAGTGTCGCACCGGCCGGGCTCGTCATCGACTACCTCGCCGAATTCGTCGCCAACCGGCCGTTGCCGCAGTCTGCCGTCGATGATCTGCATGCGACGATCGGATCGGCATCGAGACCGGCGCGGTTGTTCGGATTCGATGAACGCGCGGGCGAGTGGTCCGTGATCGGCGAAGGTGCCAGCGGCCGCTGGAGTCGGGTCCGGGCGGCGCTGCAGCTCGCAGACCGTCAGGGCATGGCATCCGCCGCCGATCTGGAGAATTTCGGATTGCGGATGGAAGCGGCGGCGGAGCGCATCGGGATCCCGCTGACGCTGCCGGCGCCAGGACCGTTCCTCGACAAAGCCCGGGCCCTCGACGCTTTCTGCGGGGAAGTGGACATCGCGATCGGCATCAGCGTCGTCGCGAACCCGGGGACGCGCTTCGCCGGCACCGCGATCCGGGCGCTGGCCGAAGCGGCGGGGTTGCGGCTCGAGATCGACGGCCTGTTCCATCTGCGCAATCACGATGGCGGCGATCAGTTCACGCTGGACAATCAGGATCAGGAGCCCTTCTTCGCCGAGAGCTTGCGCTCGATGTCGACGGGGGGCGTGACGTTCCTGCTCGACGTGCCGCGCGCCCAGGGCGGCATCAGTGCGTTCGACCGGATGGTGGAGAACGCCCGTCGGTTCGCACATTCGCTCGGCGGTTCGCTGGTCGACGACAACCGGCAGGTCCTCAACGATGCCGGCCTGCAGGCCACGCGCCGCGCGTTGTCCGGTGTCTACGCCACGATGGAGGCACAGGGCGTCGTGCCCGGCAGTCCGACGGCGCTGCGCCTGTTCTCCTGATGCCGATTCCGGCCGAAGCGCAACGGCGGATCGCCGAACTGCGCCGGCAGCTCGAGCACCACAATCACCAGTACTACACGCTCGACGATCCGGAAATCGCGGACGCGGAATACGACCGGCTGTTCCGTGAACTGCAAACGCTGGAAACGCAGTACCCGGAAGCGGCGACGTCCGATTCTCCGACGCGCCGCGTCGGCAGTGCACCGCTGACGGTATTTGCGCAGGTCGCCCACGCTTTGCCGATGCTCTCGCTGAACAACGCGTTCACGCCGGAAGAAGTGGCGGCGTTCGATCGGCGGGTGCGCGAGGGCTGTGGCAGCGACGAGATCGAGTATGCCGTGGAGCCGAAGTTCGACGGCCTGGCCGTGAGCCTCACGTATCGCGACGGCCGACTGGTGCAGGGGGCGACTCGCGGCGACGGCGCGACCGGTGAAGACGTCACCGAGAATCTGCGCACGGTTCGCGCAATTCCGTTGACTCTGCCCTCCGGTGAAACTCCGGCATTGCTGGAAGTGCGCGGTGAAGTGCTGATGCTCGTGCGCGATTTCCAGCGCTTGAATGCAGCGCAGGAAGCCCGTGGCGACAAGCGCTTCGTGAATCCGCGCAATGCCGCCGCCGGCGCGCTGCGGCAGCTCGATTCGAGGATCACGGCCAGTCGCCGATTGACGTTCTTCGCCTCTGGATTGGGGCGTGTCGAAGGCGGCGCGCCACCCGGCGATCGTCACAGTGCCCAGATGGATTGGCTCGAACATCTGCGATTTCCGATCACGCGCGAGCGCCGTGTGGTCCGCGGACTCGACGGTTTGCTCGACTACTACCGCGACATCGGCGGGCGCCGCGTCGCGCTACCGTTCCAGATCGACGGCGTGGTCTACAAGGTGAATGCGGTCGCGTTGCAGGAGCGGATGGGCTACGTGTCGCGAGCCCCGCGCTTCGCGCTGGCCCACAAGTATCCGGCCGAGGAAGCGACGACCGAACTGATCGGCATCGAGGTACAGGTCGGTCGCACCGGTACGCTGACACCAGTGGCCCGGCTGAAGCCCGTTTTCGTCGGCGGGGTCACGGTGACCAACGCCACGTTGCACAACGAGGACGAGGTCCAC
>JAHCKV010000317.1 GCA_026125595.1 Burkholderiales bacterium
CGCCGGCGCCGATCTGCGCGCCGAAGGGATCCTGACGCTCGATGCCGCAGTCCAGGATGTGTCGCTGAGCGCGCGCTCCCATGCGTCGGCCGGCGGGCTCGGTGTCGATCCGGATTCCATCGCGATGGCGATCGTCAACACGGTCGCGACGACCCGGATCGACGCAGGTGCCCACGTGACGGGGGTCGAATCGGCGCGGATTCTCGCCACCCACCAGAACCTGTTCACCGAGGCGCGGCCGTATTCGTGGGGCGGCGGGGCGGCCGGCAGCGCCGATGCCGATGCGTATTCGTATCACCGGGTGCTGTCGCGCATCGTCGGCGCCGACGGCGCCGTGGTGGCATCGAAGGATGTGGACGTGTTCGCGCGGGTCGATACCGGCCTGCCCATCGCCAACGCGCGGGCCGATTCGCCGGACATCAGCCTCGTCGCCGAGAATCCGAACAATCACCCGGAAGTGCCGCGCTGGGACCGGCACATCACGTGGGACGCCGATACGGTGTTGCTGGCCGCGCCGACGCCGGAGCTGCTGGTCAACGCCGCCGGCAACATCGTCGTCGCGAAGGGCATCGTCGCCGTCGACGATGGCACGCGCATCGTCGTCGACGACCTGTCGAACGACGGCAATGCGGGGCGGGCCACGTTCCGCGTGAATCCGGCCACGTGGACGATCCCGATCGTCAATCTGACGCAGGGTGTGGACGGCCGCATCGACGGCAATCTCGGCACGTTGACGGTGCGTCACAGCTGGGAATCCGTCGACATCACCAATCTGTCGTCGAAGGACCTGGTGATCAACGGCATCGATCCGTTCGATCGCACCGGCACGGCACAGGTCCGCATCGACGCGGACGAGAACGAGCTGCACTTCGATATCGCCCACGACTACGGTCCGACCCGGATCGACATCGCGAATCTCGGTGTCACCGGCACGCCGGACATCATCCTGAACGGCGTCATCGACAATCCCCTCGGTCTGACCCGCGTCGTCAACGCCCGGGGTGACATCCGGTCCACGGCCACGGGCCTGGTGCGCACCAACCAGGCAGTGTTCGACGCTGCCGGCAGCGTGGGAACCGGTCCGACCGACCGCCTTGATGTGGATCTCGTCCAGAGCACCGGTCGACCCACGGCCTTCGACGCCAAGGCCGCCGAGGATCTGTCGTTGCAGTTGCGGATGCTCGATCGGGATCCGGACGCTGCACCGCTCACGTTGCAGCTCGGTGTGCTGGAAGCCGGCGACGACGTCGACGTGGTGCTGTTGCCGGCGGTTCAGCAGACCAACATCGGTACCGCACCGACCGGCTATGCGGTGACGGTCACGGCCTTCGCGCCCACGCGTGACGCGTCGGCACCGGGCGGCGTTCCCGCCGTGGTCGGCAGCTACGTCAATCACTACCAGGTCGACGGCAGCGGCCCGGCGTTCGTCGTGCCCGTCGGCGTGTTCGGTGTCGGCAATCTGGCGGTGGACAGCCTCACCGTGTTCGACCGCATCCAGGCCGGCGGCGACATCGCCGTCGTCGCACAGTTCGGCAACACGCGGATGGACATCGTCGCCACCACCGATCTCACCGGCGAGGGTGCAGTCAGCGTCCACACCAGTGGTGATGTCACCATCACCGAGTTGCTCGGCGATCTGCGCGTCGGCGCCATCGTCTCGACCCAGCGCGACGTGACGCTGACCGCACCCGCGTCCATCGTCGACGTCCATGGCGACGCGCAGGCCGATGTGTCGGGCCGACGCGTCACGTTGCGGGCGCAAGGAGGTTCCATCGGGAGCCACCTGAACGATGTCGAGATCGACAGCGCATTCTCCGGTCCGGGCAGCCTGCTGGCCGAAGCGGCGCACGATGTGTATCTGACCGAGGTGGCCGGCAGCCTCACGGTGGATGCCGTGACGGCCGGCGACGGCCACGTGCGACTGACGACCCGAGACTCCGCAGCGACCGGTGAAGACATCATCGTCGGCGAAGGCCATGCCGTCATCGCGCTGCAAGGATCGATCACGCTGCAGGCCGGTGATTCCATCACCATCGACGGACAGCTCACCGCGCACCATCGTCTGCATTTCTCGGTGGATCACGGCAATGCGGATGTCGGTGTGGGCGGCATGCTCGCGCTGGACGGAACGGTCATGGGGCAGTTCATCGAAATGTTCAGTGACGACGATGCCGATCTGCTCGATGCATCGGCGATGGTCCTCGCGGTGACCGGCTGGGGCCGACGTGGCAACGACACGCTGCGCGGTGGATCGGACGACGATCGGTTGTACGGCGGCGACGGCGCCGACGAGATCGACGGTGGCGACGGCCATGATCTGCTGGTGGCCGACGGCGGCGTCGGTGACGTGCTGATCGGCGGCCGCGGCAACGACACGATCTTCGGTTCCCACGACGGCGCCGAAGTCGATCCGGATTTCGGCGACACGGTGCGATTCGGCGACTGGATCCGCGGCGGTGAAGGCCACGACCTCATCTACGGTCTCGGTGGCGCCGACGACATCGAAGGCGGAGCCGGCGACGACTGGATCGACGGTGGCCTGGGCGGTGACCGGATCACCGGCGGCGCCGGTTCCGACACCGTCTACGGCAATGTCGGCGATGACCGGATCCACGGCCATGGATCCGACACCACGGAAGACGACGATGCGCGCGACTGGCTCTACGGAGAATGGGGCAACGACACGATCTCCGGCGACGGTGGTCACGATGTCATCGAAGGCGGGTTCGGCGACGACCATCTGATCGGCGGTCGTGGCGATGACGTGCTGCGCGCCGGCTTCGGCAGCAACCGGCTGGAAGGTGGAGAGGGTCACGACCAGCTCTACGGTTCGGACGACGGAGCCGATCACCTGCTCGGCGGCACCGGCCGTGATCAGCTCTGGGGCTACGCCGGCAACGACACCGTGGAAGGCGGTGCCGATGACGACATCCTCGACGGTGGCGCCGGCGACGATGTGCTGAGCGGTGATGCCGGTTCCGACGTGCTGGTCGGCGGTGCGGATCACGACACGCTGTACGGCCATTCGGTAAGCGGTGCCGGTGACGACCGTGCCGTCGACCATCTCTACGGCGATTTCGGCACCGGTCTGAACGAGACCGGATCCGGCCGCGATCGTCTGTTCGGGCAGGGCGGCAACGATCTGCTGTTCGGCGAGGGGGGCGACGACTACATCGAGGGCGTTGCCGGCTTCGTCGTCGTCGAAGACAGTGGCGGTACCGGCAACGTGATCGATTTCGGCGACGCCGGCGACACCCGCACGTTCGTCGCACCAGTCGCCACCGCAGCGCCGACACCACGACCCGTCGACTTCACGAATCCGCGCGCAGCGCCGACATTGCCCGACGGCGCGGACCATCGCGGCCGCTGGGGCGATCTGGGCGGTTCCGCGGCCGGCGACGGGCTGAGCGGTGATGCCGGCCTGTCGCGCGAGCCCGTCATCGCCACCGGTCCGTCCGGTACCTACGTCGCGTGGGTCGACACGCGTGATGGCAATCCCGAAATCTACGTCGCCCGCCATGGTGTCGACGGCTGGACGTCGTTGGCCGGCAGTGCCGGCAACGGCGGCATCAGTCGGTCCGCTACGGTATCGCTGGCGCCCAGCCTCGCCGTCGATGCTGCGGGCCGTCCAGTGGTGGCGTGGACGGAGGTGACGGCCGCGGGGCGCAACATCCGTGTCATGCGCTTCGACGCTGCGGCCGCCGGTGGTGCCGGTGCATGGGAATCCCTCGGCAGCGTGACGGGTTCCAGCAATGCCGACGATGCCCAACTGGCGATGACGGCGAGCGGCCCCGCCGTGGTCTGGCTCGAAGGTCCCGCGGATGCAAAGCGGATCCATGCGCGAGTCTTCGCCGGCGGTGCGTGGCAGGAACTGGGTGCCGGTGGCGCCAGCGGCACCGGCATCGCGGGCGCCATGGGCGGTGCGGCCGGGTCACCGGCATGGGGCGATGTCGAAGACCTCGCGGTCGCGACCGACGGCACGCGGATTGCCGTGGCCTGGGTCCAGGCCGATGCCGCCGGCATTCGCCACGTCTACCTGCGGGAGCTTGTGGCCGGCGTCTGGACCGAACGCGCCGGTTCCGGTTCCGGCAGCGGCGTGAGTGGCAGCACCGATGCCGCCTATGCCGGCACGCTGAGCAACAACGCGCAGCCGTCCCTGGCCTATCAAGGCGGCAGTCTGTTCGCCGCGTGGCAGACCTTCTCCGATCAGGGTGCTGCGCTGTCGGTCGTGGAGTACGCCGGGGCAGCCGCGCCGACGGTGCGCGGCACGTTCGCCACGCCGGAACTGCGGTCCGATCCGGTATTGTCGGCCGGTGGTGATGCGCTGCGCCTGCTGTGGGTGCGCACGCCGCTGCAAGCGCAGGACACCGCGTTGTACGCGATGAAGTGGAACGGCAGTGCGTTCGTCGAGGAGGTTCCCGGCGATGCGCAAGGCGGTGGCCTGAGCGTCACCGGTGGGCGGGCCCAGGCGCTGGCCGTGGTCACCGATTCCGCGGGTCGCGCCATCGTGGCCTGGCAGGATGCCATCAATGGCAGCCCCGAGATCGTCGTGCGCGGCAATGGCAACACGGTGCAGCGGACTTTCGTCGCCGATGCCGCAGCCGG
>JAHCKV010000318.1 GCA_026125595.1 Burkholderiales bacterium
CTCGCTGGCCGGCGCGCTGGCGAGCCGGCTCTTCAAGGACTATTTCGAGTACCCGTGGGACTGGTTCCGCATGGCGCACGTCGGCACTGCTTCCCGCATCCTCGACGTGGGATGCGGCTCGGGACATCTGCTGCACGCGTTGCACTGGCAGGGCTTCCGCCACGTGACCGGCATCGACGCGTTCCTCGGCGAAGAATCGCAACTGCCCGGCCTGCAGATCATGCGCCGCGAGATTGCGCAGATGGACGGCACGTTCGACCTGATCATGTTCCACCACTCGCTGGAACACATGCCGGATCCGATCTCGGCCCTGCGGCACGCGGCGCGACTATGCTCGCCCACCGGCGCGGTGCTGGTCCGGCTGCCGATCACCGGCACGTTCGCGTGGCGCGAATACCAGGATCTGTGGGTACAGCTCGACGCACCGCGGCACCTGTTCATTCCGACGCAGCATGCCGTGGAAGTGGCCGGCAAGGCCGCCGACCTGCGGCTGGATGCCGTCGAGTACGATTCCGGACCGCTGCAGTTCTTCGGCAGCGAGCTCTACCGGAAGGATCTCCCGCTGTTCCAGCCCGACGGCACCAAGACCGGCGACAAGCTGAAGCTGTTTCCGCGGGAGGTCATGGACGACTATCGCGCGCGGGCTGCGGCGCTCAACGCGAAGGCCGACGGCGACCAGGCCTGCTTCTATTTCCGCAAGGCGGCCTGACGCATCGGCACGACGCAACGACTCGGTTGCACGGCCGGGCTCTCCGCTAAACTCGCGCCTTCGCGACACTCCCGTTCCGGCTGGACATCCATGCACAACGACCCGCTGATCATCGCCGGCAAGACCTACCACTCGCGACTCGTGGTCGGCACCGGCAAATACCGCGATTTCGCGGAAACCCGCGCGGCCATCGACGCCAGCGGCGCCGAGATCGTCACCGTCGCGATCCGCCGCACGAACATCGGGCAGAACGCGGGCGAACCGAGTCTGCTCGATGCGGTGCCGCCGTCGACATTCACGATCCTGCCGAACACCGCCGGCTGCTACACCGCCGAAGAGGCCGTGCGCACGCTGCGACTCGCGCGGGAACTGCTCGACGGGCACAGCCTGGTCAAGCTGGAAGTCCTCGGCGATTCGAACACGCTGTTCCCGAATGTCGTCGAGACGCTGCGGGCCACCGAGACGCTGGTCAAGGAAGGCTTCGACGTGATGGTCTACACCTCCGACGACCCGATCGTCGCGCGGCAACTCGAACAGCTCGGCTGCGCCGCCGTGATGCCGCTCGCATCGCTGATCGGTTCCGGCATGGGCATTCTCAATCCGTGGAACCTGCAGATCATCATCGCCGAAGCCAAGGTACCGGTGCTGGTGGATGCCGGCATCGGCACGGCTTCCGATGCCGCCATCGCGATGGAGCTGGGCTGCGATGCCGTGCTCACCAACACCGGCATCGCCGGCGCGCGCGACCCCGTGTTGATGGCCTCGGCGATGCGAAAGGCCGTGGAAGCCGGCCGTGAAGCGTTCCTCGCCGGCCGGATGCCGAAGAAAATCTATCGGGCCACACCCAGCTCGCCGCAAGGCGGTCTCGTCGGCACCAAAGCCGCGTAACCCTGCGCGCCGCGCCCGTCGCGGCATCGACCGCGATGACCGAAGAGTCCGAGATGCACCGTCCGATCCGCAGCTTCGTGCTGCGGACCAGCCGCACTTCCAACGCACAGCGCCGCGCCGTCGACACGCTGCTGCCCCAGTTCGGCATCGACTATCGACCGGAACGCCTCGATCTCGATGCGGCTTTCGGACGCCATGCGCCGAAGATCCTGGAGATCGGTTTCGGCATGGGCGAGACCACGGCAGCCGTGGCCCAGGCGAACCCGGAACAGGATTTTCTCGGCGTCGAAGTGCACACGCCGGGCGTCGGCAATCTGCTGAAGCTGATCGACGCCGATCACATCGCGAACATCCGGATCATCCAGCACGATGCCGTCGAAGTGCTGACCCACATGATCGCGCCCGACACGCTGGCCGGCGCGCACATCTTCTTCCCCGATCCATGGCCGAAGAAGCGGCATCACAAGCGGCGACTGGTGCAGCCGCCGCTGGTGCATCTGCTGACCAGCCGACTCGCGCCCGGCGGTTATCTGCATCTGGCCACCGACTGGGACGAATACGCGCAACAGATGCTCGCCGTGCTGTCGGCGGAACCGGCGCTGGAAAACACCGTGGCGGATTTCGCGCCGCGGCCCCCAACCCGGCCGTTCACGAAATTCGAGGAACGCGGACTGCGCCTCGGCCACGGCGTATGGGATCTGCTGTTCCGCCGCCGCGCCGCGCCGTGAACGGCGCGTAGCACTACAGAAAGATCTGCAGCAGCTCGTTCAAGAAGCGCTGACCTTTCAACGTGGGACGCAACGTCGCGTGATCGCGCTCCAGCAGAGCGAGCGTTTCGGCCTGATCCAGTGATGTGCGAATCGCGTGCAGCGGCAGTCCGGTCCGCGCGGCGTACAACTCTGCCGGCACACCGTCGGTCAGCCGCAGCGCATTCATCATGAACTCGAACGGCAGTTCGGCCGGCGTCACATCCTGTTCGGTCTGAATCGCGTTGCCGGCCAACGCCTTGTCCATGTAGTCGCGCGGATGCCGGTGGCGCATCTGCCGGAAGATCCGATCGCGCAGACTCAACTTGCCGTGGGCACCGGCACCGATGCCGAGATAGTCCCCGAATTGCCAGTAGTTGACGTTGTGCCGCGCCTCGCGACCCGGCTGCGCGAACGCCGATGTCTCGTAGTGCCGGTATCCCGCCGCATCGAGGCGCGCCTCGATGCGCTCCTGCATCGTCGCGGCGACGTCGTCGTCGGGCACGCTCGGCGGATAGCGATGGAAGTACGTGTTCGGTTCGATCGTCAGGTGATAGGCGGATACGTGCGGCGCACCGGTGTCGACAGCGACTGCGATATCGGCCAGCGCCTCGTCGATGGACTGGCCGGGCAGCGCATACATCAGATCGACGTTGAAGTTGTCGAACGATGCGCGTGCGATGTCGATTGCGCGGTGCGCCTCGGCGTCGTCGTGAACACGTCCCAACGCTTTCAGGAATTTCGCATCGAAGCTCTGGATGCCGATGGACAACCGGTTGATGCCCAGCGCGCGGAACGCCGCGAACTTGCCCGCTTCGAACGTGCCCGGATTCGCCTCCAGCGTGATCTCCGCATCGAGCCGCAACGGCAGGATCGCGCGCACCGCCGACAGGAACCGGTCGAAGCTCTCCGGCGAGAACAGGCTCGGCGTACCGCCACCGAAGAAGACAGTGTGGATCTCGCGCCCGTAGACCGTCGGCACGGCCTGCTCGAGATCGGCGATCAGCGCATCGACGTAGCGCGATTCGGGTATGGCCTCCCGCGCTTCATGGGAATTGAAATCGCAGTAGGGGCATTTCCGGATGCACCACGGAATGTGTACGTAAAGCGCGAGCGGGGGCAGTTGCTTCAACTGGATCCCGGCGCGGGTCGGGGGGGATGTGACGACGGACATGGGAGCGAACGGAAAAGAGGATCGGGCAAGCGCGCGATGGAGTCTGCGCCAGATACGGCATTGCGGGGAAATCGGTAACTTTTACCGATTGTGACGTCACATAGCGACACTTTCTGACGCCGATCGGTATCTGCGCGGCGATTCGAGCCTCGCGATGTCCAGATTTTTTCCGAAATCTCCATCAAGGACGCTCAAGAGCCCTGGGGATCCCGTCGATAAATCTCCCGTTGCCGGCGCCCGAGAATGTCAGACCCCATCGGGCTGGACGATGCGCCTCAACCCGATTGGAGACCATCGATGCTGCGTGTGCTGGGTTGCCTGACGGTCGATCACGACCTCCATCTCGTGCTGCTGGCGGCAGCCATCTGTACATTCGGCGCCATCGCGTCCCTCGTCGTCGCCGGTCGGGCCGGTCGCGGCGAACGCGGCAACCTTTGGCTGGCACTGCTCGCCGTCTGCGCGGGGTCCACGGTCTGGGCCACGCACTTCCTCGCGATGCTCGCGTACAAGACGGTTCTGCCGATCACCTACGACCCGGGACTGACGGCTGCATCGTACCTTGCCGGGGTGCTGATCATCGGCATCGGGTTCCGGATCACGCTGCAGGGGCGCCGCAATCCGTTCACGGCCGTCTCCGGCGGTGCGGTGGTCGGCGCCGGTGTCACGGCGCTGCACTACATCGGGATGTCCGCGATGCGATTCCCCGGCCAGCTCCGCTATGACCTGGATCTGCTGATCGCGTCGGCGGTGTTGAGTTCGGCGCTCGGCGCGGCGGCACTGTACGTCGGGATGTGCTGGCGTCACCCCCAGGCGCGCGCCGTCAGCGCGTTCCTGTTGATCGCCATGACCGTCGTGTTGCACTTCACCGGCATGGGCGCCGTACGGCTGGAGATCGGTCCGTTCAACGCTGCCGACACGGACGGCCTGTCGCGCTCGGTGCTGGCGGTGGCCGTCATCGTCGCCGCGCTCGTGATCCTGCTGATCGGCATGGGCGGCGCCATCGTCGACCAACGCGTCTCGCGGCGACTGGCCGGCGAAGCCGAGCGCTTCCGGACCCTGGCCGACGGCGCGCTG
>JAHCKV010000319.1 GCA_026125595.1 Burkholderiales bacterium
GCGGCACCGTGATCTTCTTCGCGTCGTCGAGATACTGGTCGATCGTGACACCGTAGTAGCCGACCGCACAGTCGACGCCGGAGCGGGCTGCAGCCAGATACGCCAGCCGGCCGCCGAGACAGAAGCCGAGCGCGCCGACCTTGCCGGCCACCTGCGGCAGACCCCGCAGCATCTTCACGGTGGCGGTGATGTCGGCCATGCCCTTGTCGGTATCGAAGCGGCCGAACAGATCGAACGCGCGCTTCCAGTCGTCCTCGGTGTAGCCCAGTTCGATTCCGGGTTCGATGCGCCAGAACAGGTCGGGCGCCAGCACCGTGTAGCCCTCCTCGGCGTAATAGTCAGCCACCTCGCGGATGAAGCCGTTGACGCCGAAGATCTCCTGGCACAGCACGATACCGGGCCCCTTGCCGCTGCGGGGTACGGCCAGGTAGGCCTTGAAGCTGCCGCCGTCGTCGGCGGGAATCTGGATCCAGGTGCCCTGGGCCTGTTGCGTCATGAATTCGCTCCCGAGAAGTGGTCCCGGTGCCGGCCGGGATGGTCGACGCTTTTACTCTGGCGGTGGCGCGCAAGTCAACGCGGCGGCGGCCCTGGGATTGCCTTGACAAAGCGGACACACAACCCAAAGATCCCGGGCCGAAGAATCCCCCCGCTGGCGCACCGGCAATGACGGGGGCTCCGGTCCGATCCGACTATTCCGCCTCAGGAGATTCCATGGACATCCGGCCGTCCCGCCGAGACTTCTTTCGTACTGCCGGCACGCTTGCAGCGGCCGCCGGTCTGCCCGCCTCCCTGCTGACGTCGGCCTCGGCGATTGCGGCGGATGCGAAGGTCCTGACGATCGCGTATCACACGGCGCTGCCGTCCTGGGATCCGACCGTCACCGCGGTGGCGGTGAACCCGACGGTCCAGTCCATCTACAAGTCGGTATTCGATACCTACATCGATCAGAACCCCGATCTGTCGTTCCGTCCCGGCCTGCTGACGAAATGGGGTTGGAATGCGGATCGGACCAAGATCGAACTGGAAGTGCGCAAGGGCGCGTTCTGGCACGACGGTTCGCCGGTGACGCCGGAGGATGTCGTATGGTCGCTGGAGCGCGCCGGTGATCCGAAGACCGGCAATCCGATCCAGTTCGTCTGGGGCAAGATCGGCAACTTCAAGGTCGACGGCCAGAAGATCACCGCCGACGTGAAGGAGTTCGAACCGACGCTGTTCAAATGGATGGCGTTCCTGACGGCGTACGTGTTGCCGAAGAAGGCTTACACCGCGGCCGGTGCCCAGGGCTGGGAAGACAAACCCATCGGGTCCGGCCCGTACATGGTCGACAAGCTGGAGAAGGGTGCCTATGTGCGCCTGAAGGCGTTTCCGAAATACTGGGGACCGAAGCCCGCGTTCGAGACGGTCATCTTCAAGTTCGTGACCGATCCGACGGCGCGCGTCGCGGAGATCGAAAGCGGCGGTTCCGACCTGACACTCGAGATTCCGTACGAGGAGTACAACCGGCTGACCAAGCGCAAGGGCTTCGGCGGGTCCGCTGCGCCCGTGTCCGACGTCGGCATGATCTTCATTTCCAACAAGGAGCCGATGCTCGACGAGAACGTGCGTCTGGCGATGATCCATGCAGTCGACAAGAAAGCCATCGTCGACAAGCTGCTGCTGGGTTATGGCGTGCCGATCGACACGTTGCAGGCCCCGCAGTACGCGGCGTTCGACAAGAGCATCACCGTCAAGTACGACCCCAATGCCGCCAAGGCGCTGCTGGCCAAGTCCGGCTATTCCACGACGAAGCCGGTCAAGTTCACGATCCAGACCACACGCGGCTACAAGCCCAAGGACTACGAGATGATCCAGGCGATCGTCGGCATGTGGCGCAAGGTCGGCATCGAGGCGAACATCGAAACCTACGAGATCGCGAAGCACTTCGAACTTCGGGCGCGGCACGAGCTGGCGCCGGCGGCGTTCTACAACTGGGGCAATGCCATCGGCGACCCGGCCACGTCGACCGGGTTCTCGATGTTCAGCCATTCGCCGCATTCGGCATGGCGGACCGAAGACGTCGACAAGCTGATCGGACCGCTGTGGGGCGAGAAGGACGAGGCCAAACGCATCGCCGGTTACCAGGTCGCCGATCGATACATCGCGGAGCACGGTCTGGTGCTGCCGCTGCTGCAGTACGTGCAGCCGGTCGTCTACCGGAAGGGCCTCAAGTTCACGCCGCATATCGCCGGTTTCGTGCTGCCGCAGAATGTAACGCCAGCCTGATGTCGACGCTCCGGACCCGGGATCCGACACTTGCGTCGGACCTCCGGTCTGGAACGTCGGTTGCGCCGTGAGCCTCGCCTACTTCCTGCGACGTCTGCTGCTCGCCGTCCCCACGTTGCTCGGCGTGGCGGTCATCGTGTTCGTGCTGCTGCGCGTGGTGCCGGGTGATCCGATTTCGATGATGATTCCGCCGGGCGCGTCCGCCGCGGACATCGAGAATCTGCGCAGCCTCTACGGCTTCGACAAGTCCATCCCGCAGCAATTCGCGCTGTGGATCGGCGACGTGATGCGCGGCGATTTGGGTGTGTCGATCAGCCAGCGGCAGGACGTGATGCGACTGGTAGCCTCGAGGTTGCCCGCCACGCTGGAACTCTGTCTGGTCGCCATCGTCCTCGCGGTCGCGTCGGGCGTCGCACTCGGCGTGGCAGCGGTGTATTGGCGTCGGCGCTGGCCGGAGGCGATCGTCGACGGATTCTCCGGCGTCGGTCTCGCGATTCCGGATTTCCTCTGGGGACTGCTGTTCATCCTGATTCTCGGCGTGCTGATTCCGATCCTGCCGGTGTCGGGGCGACTCGATCCGCGCCTGGAGTTCGATGCCGCCACGCCGTTCTATCTGTTCGAGGCGTTGATCACCGGTCGTCTCGATATCGTCGGTGAACTGCTGCAGCACCTGATACTGCCCGCGCTGGCGTTGGCGTTGCCGCTGGCGGCGGCACTCGCGCGCGTGATCAAGACTTCGCTCGCCGAAGCGATGAATCAGGACTACGTGATGCTTGCGCGCGTCAAGGGCTATTCCCGGTCACGGATTCTCTGGCGCGTCGCGTTGCGCAACGCGCTGATCCCGGCCGTGACGCTGACCGGCGTGCAGTTCACGTTCCTGGTCGGGGGCACGGTGCTGATCGAGACGATCTTCGCCTACCCGGGCATCGGCAATCTCGCGATCCACGCTGTCGTGCAACGGGATCTGCCGCTGATCCAGGGGCTGGTGCTGACCTTCGCCGTGCTGTTCGTCGCGATCAATCTGCTGGTGGACGCCACCTACTCCATGCTGAATCCCAGGGTCCGGGTGCGATGAGCGGACGCCTGCGATTCTGGTTCGGCATCGGCGTGTTCGCGCTGCTTGTCGTCTGCGCCCTCGGTGCGCCGTGGATCGCGCCCCACGATCCGCTGGAGCAGGATCTGCTCGCGACGTTCCAGCCGCCGGCGTGGCGCGAAGGCGGCAGCGCGGATTTCCCGTTCGGCACCGACGGCCTCGGCCGCGACATCCTGTCGCGCCTGATCTACGGCGCCCGGGCCGCATTGACCGTGGCGGTCGTGGCGGCGTTTCTGGCCGGGTTGCTCGGCACGGTTCTCGGGTTGCTCGCGGGCTATTTCGGCGGCTGGATCGATGCGCTCGTATCGCGGCTGGTGGATATCTGGATGGCATTTCCGCCGGTGCTGCTGTCGATCGTGCTGGCGGCCGTGCTCGGTGCCGGGCTGCACACGGTGGTGATCGCCATCGTCGTGATCGACTGGACGCGATTCTGCCGTGTGGTGCGCGCCGAGACGCTGGTGCAGCGGAATCAGGACTACGTCGTCTCCGCGATGACCATCGGGCTGCGGCCCGGCGCGATCGTGGTGTCCGAGATCCTGCCGAACGTGATGCCGCTGTTGTTGACGCTGTTCTCGCTGGAGATGGGTATCGCGATCGTGGTCGAGGCGGTGTTGTCGTTCGCCGGGCTGTCGGTGGCCAACGATACCGCCACCTGGGGCAGCATGATCCAGGACGGGCGCCAGTTCGTGAACCAGGCGTGGTGGCTGATGGCGTTGCCGATGGGCTGCATCATCGTCACCGTGCTCGCCACCAATGCCCTCGGTGATGGCCTGCGCGAACGCACCGATCCGCTGGCGCGGACCGCCCGCCGATGACGCCGCTGCTGGAGATCCGCGACCTGCGGCTGGTGATCGCCGACAAGCCACCGGTGCCGGTGCTGCGGGGCATCGATCTGACGGTGCTGCCCGGACAGGTGGCCGGCCTGGTCGGAGAATCCGGCGCCGGCAAGAGCATGGTCGGACGTGTGATCCTCGGCCTGGAGCCCGAGAACAGTCGCGTGACCTCCGGGGCCGTGCGGTTCGAAGGCCGTGATCTGCTGGCGCTGTCGGACCGGGAACGGATGTTCGTGCTCGGGCGCGACATCGCGTTGATTCCGCAGAATCCGATGACGGCGCTGAATCCCGTCGCGCGGATCGAGCCGCAGATCACCGACGTGCTGCGCCTGCATCGCGGGCTCGATCATCGCGCGGCACGGGCCCGCGCGCTCGAGTTGCTGGAATCCGTACACATGCGC
>JAHCKV010000032.1 GCA_026125595.1 Burkholderiales bacterium
ATGGGCCAGATAGGCATCGATCGCGTCGGCCGAGAACGCCCGCCGTTGCGCCGACAGAAACGGCAGCACCGAGCGGACCGTGGATCCGAACGCCAGACTGCCATCCCGATGCGTGTAGATCAGCGGTTTGAGACCGAGGCGATCGCGGGCCAGGAACACACGGCGACGCCGCAGGTCGAGAATCGCGAATGCGAACATGCCGCGCAGCCGGTCGAGGCACGCGTCGCCCCAGGCTTCGTACGCATGCAGGATGAACTCCGTGTCGGACCGCGTGCGGAACACGGCGCCCCGGGCGCGCAGTTCTTCGGCATGGCCGGCCCAGTCATAGACCTCGCCGTTGTAGCAGATCCAGATATCGCCGGCCGCGTTGACCATGGGCTGATCCGCTTCCGGTCGCGGGTCGATGATGGACAGTCGGGCGTGCAGCAGCGCATTGAATACCGGGACGCCCGACACCGGATGGAATTCGGCATCCCATGTCACCGCATGCCGGGCATCGGGCCCCCGACGCCGGAGCTGCTCCAGCATCCGGTCGGCAACCGCTGGTGCCTTCGGTGCGGCGGAAAAGAAGCCGGCGATTCCGCACATGCCGGATCAGCCCTGAAAACGGCAGCGGATCAAGCCGCCGCACCCAGAAGTTCTTCGGCGGCGGCGAGCGCACGCTCGGGCGCGATGGCCTGCAGACATTCGCTGCGCTTGCCGCCGCCGCAGCCGTCGAAGCCGCAGGGTCGGCAGCGATGATCGGACGTCAGCACGCGCGACGGCACCTGCCACGGTCCCCACTCGATGTCACCACTGGGGCCGAACAGCGCGACGGTCGGCGTGCCGACGGCGGCGGCCATGTGCATCGGCGCGGAATCCACTCCGATGAAGAGCTTCGCGCGGCGGATCAGCGCCCCCAGTTCCTTCAGGGTGAGCTGTCCGCCCAGATCCACGACCGGTTGCCGCAACCGCGTGGTGATCGCGCGATTGATCTCCAGTTCGGCCGGATCGGGTCCGCAGGTCAGCACCACCGTGTGATGTTGTGATTGCAGCCCGTCGATCAGATGCACCATGTGCTCGACCGGCCAGCACTTGAAATGCCAGCGCGAGGCCGGATGCACGGCGATGAATGATCCGCGTGCGAGCCCGCGCTCCGCCAGCATCCGGTCGACGCTGCCATGGGCAGCGGCACCCTCTTCAAAAACCAGCGCTCGTGCCCTCCCATCGCCTGGATACACGCCGATGCGCCGCAGACTGTCCAGATGAATCTCCACCGTATGCCTGCGGTTGCCGGGCGGCACCCAGTAGCGATGGGTGAAGCAGCGATCGAACAGCCGGCCATAGGGTCCGGCCGGCGCCACGGCGTATCGGGGACCCAGCAGCCGGGTCAGCCAGGCACCGCGCCAATGCTCGGTCAGGTGGATCACCAGATCGTAGCGGCGCGCCCGCAGCGTGCGGATCAACCCCCACTCGTGGCGCAGTTGAGCGACCGGACCCAGCCGTTTCCAGCGGCGGTCGATCGTGTGCAACTGCGCGATGGCCGGATGCCCGCTCAGCATGTCCGCGGTGTCGCGATACACCAGCGCATCCACTTCCGCGTGGGGCGCCTGGGCTGCGAACACCGAGAACATCGGTGAGGTCAGCAGCACATCCCCGATGTGCCGCAACTTGATGATCAGCACGCGCCGGATATCGGGCAGTGCAACGGCGTCGCCGGGGAGAGGCTGCCAGATCGAGGAGGACATCATGGCAGCGGCGTCCCGGATGCGGCAACGCCTTCGGAACGGACGAGGATGGAAGACAGGAGAGAAGGCGGTAACGCGATCATCGGGGTCGGTTTGCGCGCCGGGCGCCGCGAGCAGAGTGTATCCCGGAACTCCGGAGGCCGGGGCGTGGCAGCCCTGCGTCTTCGCTGTTCCGTGATACCGCAGTGAACCGCGGCCGAGCGAACGGGGTTTCGGTAAACTCCGCGCCTTGTTCCTGCGTCCCGGTCCCATGGTTCCCAGCGTCACGCATGATCGCGGGATCATCCAGATGATCCCTGCGCTCCGCTCCGACAACGATCGAATGCCCGCGTGGGCCGGCCGGTGGGCATTCATGCTGCTCGCCGCCTATGTGCTGATCCTGCCCATCGCGGGCACCACGGCACTGCGCAATCTGCTCTTCTTCTCGTTGACCGCACTGACGGCGTGGGCGATCGCGCGGTGGCGAGCCGGCCTTTACCTCCCGTTTGCGATTCCGTGGTTGCTGTATCTCGCGGTCGCGCTGTTTTCGCTGCTGCACGCGGTCGCGCCGCGCTACTCCGTTTCCGAGATCAAGCACGAGATCCTGTTCGGCATCGTCGCGACCCTGATTGCGTCGACCTGGATCCGGCGTATCGACGACTTCGAGAGGATCGCGCTGGTCTTGGTCGCCGGCAGCGCCGGGATGGGTTGCTGGGCGATCGGGCAGTCGATACGCGACTGGACTTCGAACGCGGCGTTCGATCCGGCGCGACGCGGCGCATTGCTTTCAGGCGTCGGCGACTACAGCACCTACATCATCGTGGTCGTGCCGTTCCTGCTCGGTCTTTTGTGGCGACGCCGGCATTCGCGCTGCGCCTCGGCTGCTTTCGCCATCATCCTGCTGCTGAATCTCGTGGGGGCCGTGTTGAGCCACAATCGAGCGGTCTTTCCGGCGTTGATCGCCGAGACCGCCGTCATGGGGTTCATCGGACTCCGCGCATCCGGCGACTGGAAGCGCTGGCGGGGAACTGCTGCGGGTGGCGCCGTGTTCGCCGCAGTGATTGCCGCACTGTTCCTGTATCAGATCGTGTCCCGCAGTGACGCGAACCCCGATACGGACACGTTGAACCGTGATCCGCGGATCACGATCTGGCACTCCGCAATCGACAACATCCGCAACAGCCCGTGGACCGGCGCCGGCTTCGGGCGTGAAGTCTTTTCCCATGTCAGCCCCCGGATGCTGCAGACGAGCATCCAGTTCTGGCACGCCCACAACGTTGTTCTGAACAAGGGCGTGCAGATGGGCATACCCGGAATGCTCGCGTTCCTGCTGCTGCTGATGGCAGCAGCAAGGGCCGTCTGGCTCCCCCGGGGCACCGGCTTGGACGACAGTCGAGCCGGCATACTGTCGGCATGCGGAATCGCGCTGATCGTCGGGTTGCTGGTCAAGAACATGACCGACGATTTCTTCGTCCGCGACCAGGGCTACATGACCTGGGTGTTGCTGGGCGGGCTTGCATCGTCGCTCCACGCGCTCGGGGGCGCACGGGCGAAGCAATAGCCTCCGGGCGGATTTCGGCACTATCGACAGTAGTCCCGATACCACTCGACGAACCGCGAGAGTCCCTGTTCCAGCGGCGTTGCGGGTGCGAAACCCACCGCCGCATGCAGATCGTCCACGTCCGCGTAGGTGGCGAGCACGTCGCCGGGTTGAAAAGGCAGCAGCCTCTTTTCTGCCGTGCGGCCCAGCAAACGTTCCAGTGTTTCGATGAACCGCAGCAGCGGCACGGCGTCGTGGTTGCCGATGTTGAACACGCGCCAGGGCGCCGTGCTCGACGCCGGATCCGGGTGCGCCGGGTCGAAGCCGGCGTTCGCCGTCGGAATCGCATCCATCACCCGCACGACGCCTTCGACGATGTCGTCGACGAACGTGAAGTCCCGCTCCATGCGCCCGTGGTTGAACACATCGATCGGTCGGCCTTGCAGGATCGCGCTCGCAAACAGCATCGGTGACATGTCCGGGCGGCCCCAGGGTCCGTACACCGTGAAGAAGCGCAGCCCCGTCGCCGGCAGTCCGTACAGATGACTGTAGCTGTGCGCCATCAATTCGTTGGCGCGCTTGGTCGCGGCATAGAGACTCACCGGGTGCCCGGCGGGATCGTGCTCGCTGTACGGCAACCGGCTGTTGCCGCCGTAGACGCTGGAACTGCTGGCGTAGATCAGGTGCCCGGTGCCGGCATGGCGACAGGCTTCCAGCACGTTCAGGAACGCGACGACGTTGTTCTGCGCATAGGCATGCGGATGCGTGATGGAGTAGCGCACCCCTGGCTGGGCCGCAAGATGAATGACCCGGTCGAACGCATGCTCGCCGAACAACCGCGACAACGCGGCCATGTCGACGAGGTCCTGCTCGACACCTTCGAAACCCGGTTTGCCGGTCAATCGGGCGAATCGCGCGCGCTTCAGACCCACGTCGTAGTAGTCGCTGAAGTTGTCCACGCCGACGACGGCGTGGCCGGCATCGAGCAGACGCTGGGCGGTATGCATGCCGATGAATCCAGCCACGCCGGTGACGAGAACTCTCAAGACGCCCTCCCGCTGCGATCGAGTTCCAGCAGTTTCGCGTTCTTCATCGCCGTGTTGAAGCATCCGATCAGGATATGGACGAGGCCGGGCACCCCGTCGCGGAAGCCCTGCCGCAGCACATAGAACTTCAGGAACCGGATCGGCGGTGACAACACGAGCTTCATGACCGACCCGCGGCGCCCGCGGGCATGGAGCTGCTCCGCCTGCAGCGTCGTGTAGCGATTCTGCTTGGCAAGATAGGCGGACAGCGTGTCGGCCGACTCGTGCAGCAAATCACCATCGATGGTTTGCACCAGGCCGGACACTTCGACTCTCTCGTGCACCGGATCGGCGGACCAGTTGCCACGGTTCCGGTCGTAGAGCCGCAGCGACCAGTCCGGATAGCCTTCGCCGTGGCGCAACCATCGACCCATGAACCGATTGCAGCGTCGAAACCGGTAGCCGGCACACGTCGGAGATTGCAGCACGGCACCGATGGCAAGGCGCAGTTCCGGCGAAACCCGCTCGTCGGCATCGACGCTGAGCACCCAGTCGTTTCGGGCGCTCGCGGTCGCGAACCGCTTCTGCGGACCATAGCCGAGCCATTGCTGATGCACGACCCGCGCACCGCACCGCTCGGCGATCGCGACCGTGTCGTCGGTGCTGCCGGAATCCACGACCAGCAACTCGTCCGCCCAGGCGACCGAGCGGAGACAGGCTTCGATCTGATGACCCGCATTCAGCGTGACGACGGTGACCGACAGGGGGACGGACATCGTCAGGCCTTGCCCAGATATTCCGGGATCCATCGCAGCAATCCCGCGCGCACGGCTTCGTCCGGACGGGCCCCCACCGTATCGAGCCATTGTCCGAGTTCGGTCAGCAACTCCGCCGAAACGGCGCGCGAACGGGCGATGCGCAGTCGCGGATGCGGCGTCGGCAGCGTCGCTTCGCCGTCCGCCAACAGTTCTTCGTACAGCTTTTCGCCCGGCCGCAGCCCCGTGAACGTGATGCGGATTTCGCCATCGCCGAAGCCGGAGAGCCGGATCATGTCCCGCGCCAGATCGACGATCTTCACCGGCTCGCCCATGTCGAGCACGAAGATCTCGCCTCCAGCGCCCATCAGCCCCGCCTGCAGCACCAGCTGCGCCGCTTCCGGAATCGACATGAAGTAACGCGTCATCTCGGGATCGGTCACCGTCACCGGCCCGCCGTCGGCGATCTGGCGTCGGAACTTCGGCACGACGCTGCCGGTACTGCCGAGCACGTTGCCGAAGCGGACCATCAAGAACCGTGTTCCTTCAGGCTGCTGCAGCGACTGGCACACCATCTCGGCGAGGCGCTTGCTCGCACCCATCACGCTGGTGGGATTGACCGCCTTGTCGGTACTGACCAGCACGAATTTCGCAACCCCGGCTTCGCGCGCGGCGATCGCGGTGCGCCAGGTGCCTTCGACGTTGTTGCGAATGGCCTCCCACGCGTTGCCGGTCTCGACCAGCGGCACGTGCTTGTACGCGGCTGCATGGAACACCGCCGCGGGGCGATGGGCCGCCATGATCTCTTTCATATGGACGGCATTCTTCACGTCCGCCAGCACGCAGACGATGGGCACGGTCGGCAACCGTTCGCTGAACTCCTGCTCGATGCCATACAGCGCGAACTCGCTGGCTTCAACCAGCACGATTCGCGCGGGCGCGTAGCGCGCGATCTGGCGGCACAACTCCGAGCCGATGGAACCGCCGGCACCGGTGACGAGAACCACTGCGCCCGACAGCCATTGGCGCAAGCCGGTGTCGTCGAGCTTCACCGGATCGCGGCCCAGCAAATCGTCCACTTCCACCTGCCGGATCGTGGACAGCCGGACCCGGCCGGACGCCAGATCTTCATACGACGGAACCGTCATCGCGGACACGCTGGCCTGCCGACACAGATCGAGTGCCCGGCGCCGGACCGCGTGGGTCTGCCCCGGCATCGCGATCACCGCCTGCTCGACGCCGAGCCGTTCGGCGATCTCCGGCAACCGGTTCAGCGGCCCCAACACCTTGACTCCGTGGATCTCGCGGCCCTGTTTGGCGGGGTCATCATCGAGCAACCCGATGAACTGCCAGTCCTGATTGCGGCCGACGTCGGCCAGGAACCGGGCCCCGGCCGTGCCGGCCCCCAACACGACGGCGCGAGTCGCGTTGTCGTAGCGCAGGCGACCCAGATGGCCTTCCTTCCAGGCCCGATAGGCGATGCGGCTGCCGCCCATCATCGCCGTCAGCAGCACCGGATACAGGATGAACACGGAACGCGGCACGAGATGCAACTGGAATACGACGACCGCAAGCGCGATGGCCATGGTGCCGAACAACGCTGCCGCCACCATCCGCCGAAAATCGGTGAGGCTGGCGTAGCGCCAGAAACCTCGATACAGCGACAGCCGCCAGCAGATGACGGCCTGAAGCGGCACGATCCACCACAGCTTGTGGGCCATGCTCGCGGTGAACTCCGGCGGCACGTCGAAGTTGAAGCGCAGATAGAACGCCAGCACCCACGCCAATGCCGCCGCCGCGGCATCGTGGGCAAAGGCCAGGAATGTTCGCAGCCAGGTCGACAGACGGATCATGCGCGGGCGCGCCCCACGTGCCGACCCCACGCGCGGTCCACCGACAGCATCAACACGGCGAGCGCGACGCAGACGGTCAACACGATGGTGATCTGGATTTCCGTCGAAGCCGTCCGTGCAGCCAATGCCGCCATTGCGACCAACGCCATCAGTCCGTACTCGGCGTGGGCCGTGCGCTTGTGCCCCCAACCGAGCTGGACCAGGCGCTGGTAGTAGTGCGTCCGGTGGGCCTGCCAGATCTTCTCGCCGCGCAGCAGGCGCCGCAGCAACGTGACCGAGGCATCCACGACGAACGGCGCGAACACGACCGGCGGAAACCAGATCGGCCACAGGTTCTGCGCCCAACCGGCCCCGCCGAGGGCCGCGGCCAGAAACCCCAACGGGATCGACCCCACGTCGCCCATGAAAATGCGCGCCGGCGGATAGTTGAAGATCAGAAATGCCAGTGCCGCGGCGGATACGACAGCGCATCCGACGGCGAACGTCGCATCGCCGGCCATTCCCGCTGCTGCGGCGTAGGTGCCGAAACCGATGGCTGCCATGCCACCGGCCAATCCGTCGGAGCCGTCCATGAAGTTGTACAGATTGGTCATCCAGACAATCGCGATCAGCAGCAACGGCCATGCGATGACCGGCAACGTTCCGGCGAACAACCAGACCACCGCCGCGGCAGCGAGGCCGTGGCATACGAAACGGATGCCGATCGGAAGCCCCCGACGATCGTCGACGAACGACACGATGGCGAGGAACGCCGCCGCAACCGCGACGACCGGCGCAACGCCGGCCAGCAACAGGCCCGGGATCACGCCCGCCATCAGGCCGATGCCACCCGTGCGCGGCGTCGGTCGGGTATGCAGCGATCGCTCGTTGGGACGATCCATCGCCAGCCACGCGCCACCGGCGCGCAGCATCCAGGCGATGACGAATCCGGCAACAAGGGCGGAAGCAGCGGGAATGGCGATCATCAGGGGTCGGGTCCCGGCGATGGCCGGCACCGGATTCTACCGGTCCGCGTCCGTCCGGTTGCGATACCACGCTGCCGTGATCGAGAGCCCTTCGTCCATCGTGAATGGCGGCTTCCAGCCGAGACGATCGCGGATCAGCCGATCGTCGATCACGAGATCGTCGAGCAGGCGGGATGCCATGGCGGAGCGGCCCGCCAGCGCGGCAATCCCACGCAACAGCAGCGGCGGTATCGGCCAAAGCGACACCGGCGTATCCAGCGCGCGGCCGACGCGACGGACGAGATCGGGCGTCGAGACCGGCGGACCATCCGCCACCAGGAAGGTGCGGCCGGGCGCCAGAGGGTGCGTGCAGCAGACGAGCAGCGCATCGACCAGATTGCCGACGAAAACGACGCTGCGGGAATTGCGGATGGCGCCCAACGGCAGCGGCCCGCCGCGGACCACGCGATCGAACAACGCGAGGAAATTGGCCTTGACACCGGGCCCGTAGACCAGCGGCGGCCGCACCACCACCACCTGCAGCCCGGTTTCGGCCGCCATGGTCGCAAGCGCCTGCTCGGCTTCCACCTTGCTCACCGAATAGGGGTCTGCCGGAGCGGGCCCATCGGACTCCCCAAACGGCACATCAAGGGTGCGTTCGCCGTGGACCTTGGCGGTGGAAACGAACACGAACCGCTTCACGCCAGCGGTGGCGGCCTGCCGCGCGAGCGCCAGAGTCCCGTCGACATTGACCTGCCGATATTCATGCAGCGGATCGGCCGCAGCGTCCGCGAGGACGTGCACGCGGGCCGCCAGATGCACGACGACGTCCACATCCTGCAACGACGCGGTCCAATCGGTGCGGGCGTCGATCCGATCGATCTGCACGCATTCGCACGCGAGAGCCAAGACATTGGGGTCTTCTCGACTCGCGGCCCGCACCACGAAGCCGGCGCGCGACGCCTGCGCGCACAACGCACGGCCGACGAAACCGCCGGCACCGGTGACGAGCAGTCTCACGTCGCCGTGGACGCGTCGGTCCCCTGGTAGCCCGTCGGGTTCGCCGACTGCCACCGCCACGAATCGGCGCACATGCGATCCAGGCCGTATTGCGCCGCCCAACCCAACTCCCGCGCGGCCGCGGCCGGGTCTGCATACACCGTGGCCACGTCGCCCGAACGCCGCTCGACGATGCGATACGGAATCGGTCGACCGCTGGCCCGCTCGAAGGCCTGCACGACATCCAGCACGCTGTAACCACGCCCCGTGCCCAGATTGACGACGAGGGTTCCCGAGTCGCCGGGACGCGACAGCGCCTTGACGTGACCTTCGGCGAGATCCATCACGTGGATGTAGTCGCGCACGCCGGTACCATCCGGCGTCGGCCAGTCACCGCCGAACACCCGCAGCTCCGGCAAGGCGCCGACAGCGACCTTGGTGATGAACGGCATCAGATTGTTGGGAATCCCCTGGGGGTCTTCGCCGATGGTTCCACTCTCGTGCGCCCCGACCGGGTTGAAATAGCGCAGCAGTGTGAGCTTCCAGCGCGGATCCGACGCCGCGAGATCGAGCAGGATCTGCTCGGCCATCAGTTTCGTGCGGCCATACGGATTGGTCGGCCCGACCGGATCGGATTCGACGATGGGAACACGCTGCGGATCGCCATACACCGTCGCCGAAGAACTGAACACCAGATGGCGCGCATTGGCGGCGTCGAGCGCCCGCACCAGGGATGTGAGACTACCCAGGTTGTTCTCGTAGTAATCGAGCGGCTTCGCCACCGATTCGCCAACCGCCTTGAACGCGGCGAAGTGGATGGCCGCCGAAACACGGTGGCGGGCGATGATGTCGCCCAACAGCGCGCCGTCTTGTACCCGACCGCGGTAGAAGTGGACGGACCGACCGGCGATTCGCTCGACCCGTCGGACCGCTTCTTCATGGCTGTTGGACAGGTCGTCGAGGATAACGACTTCGAAATCCGCCGCAAGCAACGCGACGCACGTGTGGGAACCGATGTAGCCGGCACCGCCAGTGACGAGGATGGTAGGTTGGGGCATTGATCCGTTTCGCATCTGGTAGACAGGGTCGTGGTCAAGCGGATATCGAGCGGCATGCGGTGTCTTCGTAAGATCGCCTATCCAACGGCAATCGTCGAGCAGCCAGCATCCAAGACTACGAGGTCATCGTTGAATCAGTTCCATCAGCTTGGCTGGATATTTGGACAGGATCTTGAAGATGTTGGTCCGGATACCGTTCTCCCGGCATGCCTGCAGCACCTCCTTGTTCAACAGCAGCGTGCTGTGCAGGCCCGCCGTGCTGACCCCCCCTGCCTGCATCATTACCAGCACTCTAGCTAGATGCTCGTAGCGAAGCGTCCCGGGCCCGAACGCACGGGCGACGAACTCGAAATCTCCGGCAATTCGGTAGTGCGTCCGAAAGCCCCCGAGATCCAGATAGATCTTCCGTCGCATGAACATCGCCGGATGGGCCGGCATCCACCCAAAAGGGATACGCGCCGGCGAGAATTTGTGGGAACCATAGCGTCGCACGACTCTTCCAGATGTACCCGGCTTGAAAAATGCGACGTCGCCAAACAACGCATCGAGCCTGCCCATCTGCATCCGACGCACGACCGTTTCCAGCACTTGATCGTCGGCATACGTGTCATCAGCATTGAGAAAGCACAGGATCTCGCCGGTCGAACGGGCGATACCCTTGTTCATCGCGTCGTATATGCCATGATCGGGCTCTCTCACGATACACGCCAGATGGCTGCGATACTCATTCAGCAGATCTTCTGTGCCGTCGGTGGAGTTGCCGTCGATGACGACGTGCTCGATGTGGGGCCACGATTGGCACATGACCGATTCAAGCGTGCGCCGAAGAGTCGACGCGCTGTTGTAGCAGACCGTGACGACGGAGACAGTCGGTTGGCTGCCCGCGCCATATGAGATGGACTGCGACATCAGTAGCGGATGAAACGACGCAGGAATTCCTTCACCGGCAGCGGGACAAAAGATTGGACCCACCGGCGTGCGCTGACCTTCGCAGCGGGCTTCAAGCCGCCACGAAAACCGGGGCTGACTTCTCGAACGCGAGCGAGAACCGCCTGAAGCGACGCCTCGTAGATCGCGTACACCGCCTCTGGCTCCGCACACTCGGCCGTGTAAAAAGATGAAAGACGATCGAACCGTCCATTGTCGAGCAGTTGAAACTGATGAAAATGGTAGAACAACAGCGGCGCACCATCGACAGTGATTCTGTCCCCACCGTCAGACGAAAAGCAGTACTGGGAATAGTTCCACGGCGCGATGCCGGCTCCTGGATGCATCAGGATATGGCAGTTCGGATAGCGTGCTGGCCACTCGTCCAGGTACTTCTGATCTCCCATTTTCCCGTCTTCTAAACGGTAGTAGCACCATTCGATACACTGTTCGCGCCACCGAGCCAAGCATGCCATACCCTCATCATCGCGCCTGAAGCTCACCCATTCCACACAGAATCGACCATTCACTTCACGGTCTTTCAGCCGGGGGGAAAAGCGATGTTCGATGATTGCAATCGAAGCATCCCCGATCTCGTCAAAAATTGGCTGTACTGCCGAATAGAACAACAGGTCGGCATCGACGTAAGTGATGAAATCGACGTCTTTGTCGTTCTGCAAGACATACCACGGAAGGCATGGCGACAACGTCCAGCAGTACTCCGCTACTCCACGGTCCTTCTTGGCTTGCTGCAATGCGTCGTCTTCGATGTCGGAGAGCGATAGGCATGTGATGAAATCCAGCGCCAGGCCTTCCAATATGTTTCGTGTTGCATCGTCCATGCAGAGCACATGGACATGAGCGCCGACGCAATGTCGCTTCAGGCTCAGCAACATGGCTACGCCCTTCAACAGATAGCCGCTGTCAAACAGCGTGCAAAAGTGGTGAATGCTCATTGCTGTGATCTTCCGCAAACATAGGTGCGCACGGCCTGCCCCACCGCCGTCGATCCAGAGGATCGCTCTTCATGCAATGTGTAGGTAGCGATCACCGTCAGGCCATGCCGATCGAGCAACGACAGAAAATCGGGCTCGTTGAAATGAATCTCGACAAGGTCGACACCATAGGCCTGCTTCCGATACCAACGTTCGGGCTGACCGAACACCACGGGCGTTCGATGAAAGATCACCCACGACCGAGCTACCCGCACCGTCTCCGCCACGGCGATGGCATACTCGGGAATGTGCAAGAGACAACAGCCCGACACGACGATATCGAATGATCGGTCGGCATAGCTCAATGCGACATTGTCCTCCACACGAAACTTCAGCTGCGGATACGTCTGCATCGCCATTTTGACGAACGGCGGAGAATAGTCACACCCCGAGTACTCCAGCCCCAATCCGGCAATCGCCAATACTTCCGAGTAAAAGCCACTGGAGCAACCGATCTCCAGCAGAGACATTCCCGGGGCCTGAGGCAGACTCCTGAGCGCTCGCACCAGAACGTCGAACACCTCGACTGGCTTGCCGCGGCGATACTGCCGCAACTGCTGCTCGACCAAACTGCGCTGACGCGCTGGCAGAGTCTCATCCCACCAGGCACCGCGCAAGCGCCGTCCCTCGACGTCTGCTTGATCCTTCTGCAAGGTGACATAGCCCGTGGACACAGCGTGAACGGGGAAAAGTGCATCGCGCAAACTACGCAGCACGCTTCTCAAGCGGGGAAACCGCGACAGCACTGCTACCAAGCGCCTCCTCATCGGCGACCGACGTGGCGTTTCAGAATCGACGCCAACTCTTCCATCCGTTTCGCATAAGTATGCTCGCGCAATGTTCTTGCCTGACCGGCCTCGGCAATGGCAGCCACCTCTTCAGGACGGTCCTTGTAGTGAAGGATCAGTTCAGCCGCCTCCTCCTTGCTTGAGTAGGCCAGAATCTCCCTGTCCACACAGAACAGCTCACCCAGATTGTCCTTTCGATCCGTCAACAGCATGGCTCCCATGCCCGTCGCTTCGTACAAACGCATGTTGTTGGCGTAGTTTTCGGCGACATCGATATGTCGATTCAGAGCAATTCTGCTACGCGCCAGCGTTCGGTACATGTCAAGGCCCCACACCTCACCACCGTGCCGCCTTCGGATGGCAGACGAACGCGGAAGCTTGCGCGCGCCGTAGCCGAAAAAACGGATATCCGTGTGCCGGGCCAGATGCTCGAGAAGAGACATCGCCTGCCCATGATGGCGACTAATGCCGCCCACAAAGCTCGCGTCTATGTCCTTTTCCACGCTCCCGATTGCATCCAGTACACGCTCATCAAACCCAATACGGAAATACTCGGACGCAACACCCATCTGGCGCAGTCGATCGACGAAGTGCGGAAAGGACGTGAGGATCAGGTCATAACCACGCAGAAACGATTCGGGCGGCAACGGGCATGCGATCTGCCCGACGACCAGGCGCACATCACCCCTCAGCTCCCTAAGGGCGCCTTCCGGGAAGAAACTCAGGTCTTGGCAATACAACACATCCGGCTTGAGCGCCTTGATCTGCGCAATCGCGATCTCGAGAAGACCTGGAAGAGAAGATAGCCACGGCCCCAGGATCGGCAGGCGGAACGCGCGGTGCGGTACATTCAATGCCAACGTGCTCACGGGGACTTGGTTCTCTCTCGCCCAAGCTGCCTGCAACGGAACGCAGTTCACGATCAGATCGATCGCATCGAATCCGAGCGGAGTCAAGTTTCGGCTGTAGTAGTCGGAGGTGCCGAAACAGGCATCCAGCAAGGAACGTCGCTGCACAATCGATGCCGCCTCCCGCAGATCGGGATGATTGCGATAGTGCGCCAGCAAGAAGCGCGCATAGTACGTATCGACAATCGCGATGCGCATCGCTATCGCCTTCCCATAGACGCGGCACGAAGCTCCACGAGCAAACTGTCGCCCTTTCCGGCGAGATCCCGAATCCGATTCGTCACCGCCATCGATCCCATCGCAATGCCCAACGCAAGAAATCGAGCTGCACGCAAAAACCACCGCGACCAGATCGATCGCCTTCCAGGGGCGCTTACCTGACTGCTCCACGTGGATGACACTTGCCCCTGCACAGGCGTCTCACGGTTTGCTCGCAGTTGCAGAAGAGTCCAAAGATTGGGCGTGATGCTACGCGCGTTGACAACCTCATAACCTGCCCGCGCCGCCAATCGAGAAAAAGATGCACGATTGAAGTGATGTTGATGATAGGGCACGTGCCAGTTGATCCAGCGCACGCCCGACCGATGCGCCTGAGCAGAGGCCGTGTTGGGAAAGGACAACACCACACGGCCATAGGGATTGAGGCGTTTCCGCACGACCTCCAACAAGGACAGCGGGTCCGGCACATGCTCGATGACCTGATTCATGACGATCAGATCGAAAGACTTTCCAGGAAACGGATTGTCATGAATGCTGCCAATATGCACGTTGAGTCCGAAATGCAAAGCAATGTCTTTTACGTTCGGGTCGGCTTCCACGCCCCACGAAGTCACGTTCATCTCGCGTAGTTCGAGAAGGGAGAGACAAGAACCACTCCCGATGTCCAACACGGTCTGACCAGGCCGAGCGCGATAGTGGCCCTGATTGTCCGTTCCGGCGAGCCAACGCCTGAGCCGCCCGAGAGGCGCCACCGCCTTCTTTGCCTCCCGTTCCAACGCGATGTAGTCCACCTCTCGCCGAGGATAGTAGCGACTGTATAGCGCCGGCAGATCGGACTCCTCCAGTCGAGGCACGGTCGCCATCTGTCCGCAAACTCGACAACGAGCAATCGAGAACACACCGGGACAACCGTAACGATCATCGTAGATCGACGGAATATGAGATTCCATTGGCGCATTGCATACGATGCAATGCGCGGAGCAGGCGTTGATCTGTGTCATTGCTTTAGCGCATTGATCGCTCGAACCATTGAAAGACACGCTAACCGAAAGGGTGCAGTCATTCGCTGCAGCGGCGAGCCCACCAACAGATAGAAGAAGCTGCGATAGATGATGTTGCTGGACGAACGCCGACTGAAATATCGGTCCCACCAGCCGATGTGCGAGATATCGTTGCCGTAAACCGATGACGAATACACGAACGCCTGGGTCGAAACGATCAACGGCACGCCGTGACGAGCGAAGCGCATCGCGACCTCATAGTCCGCAAGGTAGTGCGGCAACACGCGCGGTCGCATTCGACCGTATCGTTCGAACAACAACGCCGGATAGAGGGTCCCACGCCCGCTCAACGCATCCACGGCATAGACGGGTCTCGGCGCGCGCGCTTCTTCGGGCGAGATCTCGATCAGGCGATCCCATACGGCCATGCGATTGATGTCGATGCGGGGGCCAATGCTGGTAAGCGGCGGGTCACGGT
>JAHCKV010000320.1 GCA_026125595.1 Burkholderiales bacterium
CTGTAGAGAATGCCCGCTTCTTCTCTGGTCAGAAGATAGACTCCCTGCCTCGGCAATGGGTAGGTCGTAACGCCACGCGAGAACGAAAGCGTCTGCTCTCCTGAGCTCCATGCACCTTCAGCGAACAACTCGATCTCCATGACACGCTGATCGGCGTCCGGCGGTATCGGCGTCGTGCCGTCGTGAAGTTCCTCCGAACGCATGCGTAGCAGGGTCACAAATCCGAAGACCATTCGTCTTCCGAAATGCACTTTGACGACGCTGCCGATCTGACCAATCGGGTATACACGCCCTGAGAAGCTGCGGGTCAATTCAGATACATCACCGGAGATTTCGACTTTGACTGTTGTACCCGAAATTTCTACGACGTGACCGACCCGCAGATCAGTAATAGGCTGAAAGTCCACCATCATAGTTGTCCTCCGGCCCCATCCTTAAGGAGCTTCGTCACGCCCGAGAACGTCCACCAGTCGCGTGCTCCGCCGTTCTTGTCAGCATGGAGCGGCCCATTAGAGCCAGCATAGACGCCCTTATCGGTCACTACATAAAGGCGCTTTGCCCATGACGACGCACGCCACTTTGTGATGCAGTCCGGCATCCCGTTTGTCTCGCAAAGAAATGCAATCGCAGTCGTTCGATTGTCGGGGGCCGAAAGAGCGTACTCAATCTCCAGATTAATGTGCTCATCTCCGAAACTGTAGCCGCACACTGCCAACACATTGTCGGACTTCGTCGCAAGAGAGCGCCGCAAGAGATCAAACTGTGCAGCGAATGGGTCGCGCTGAGTCGCGGTGTACTTTGTCGACTGCGGATGGATCAGAACCCGGGTTGCTGTGGCCGGATACTGGTCGCCATCCCTGACACGCCAAACCCTGCCGTCATCACCCAAGCGCCAATCGATTGAGCCGTGCAGTTTGATGAGATGCGCTCGATGGCCAGTCGCAGGCTCCGCCTCCCCAAACGAGAAGTTCCGGAACGCGACTGCACCGCCGCTGAATCCATCCCAGTAAGGGATGGAACACAGCGACAAGGCGTCCTCAATGAGCGTGTCATAATTTGTGGTGAATAGCCGCACCGGGCCACGCCGCTCCTGCAATCCAGCCTGTGTGGTTCTGAACAAGGTCTGAACGAATGCTCTGTGTTCGTCAATGCTGATAATCGATTGCCCGGGACCGCCAACCTGCTCGGGTACCTCGTCATGTGCTGGGCGGTAACCCCATCGTACCGTCTCCGCAATCGATTGAACGACTTCCGCATGAGCATGTCTCAGCGCCTCAGTCTTTACCGTCGAAGCACCAATCTTGATCTCATCATGCTTCGCCCGCTCTGCAAGCGCCACATAGTCGCCGAGATGGCTTAACAGATGTTCAACGTGGGACTTCACTGGAAGCTCTTCGAATAAAACGTCGAGCACAAGCTTGTCTTCTAAGGCGACGATCTTCTTGCGCACTCGATCGGTCAACGGGTCCATTAACGGCACGCCGGCATTCTTGCTGATGCCTGCCCCAAGTAACCACGCTTGATTCGGTGACATCAAGTGCTGCTCGATCTGTTCGATCGCGTCCCTATCGTTACTCATACCAGTTCGGCCTCATTCTGTTCATGGCTCCTCACGCTATGCGACGGCCGCCTCCTCCGAAGCAAGCGTTGCCGTCGCCCCTCCGTCACTAAACACGCGAGACAAGAGTGCGTGAAATACCGCTTCCGCTTTTACTAGAGCGGCAGTCTGTTGCTGACAAATCGATGAGTGCTGAGAGGCTAGGACAGCGAACCTCTTCTGCTCCTGAAGTGGCGCCAACAAAACAGGGAACGAGCGAATGTCGTGCGGAGAAATGTGAGGAACGAGCGTTTCGGTCTTGGCGGAATTGCAGTGAAGAGCAAACCTCCGATGACAAAGGACACCGTAGACGTACTCCAATATGAGCTTCTCCAACGGACGAATTCTTGCGACTCGTTGCACCAATAGTGCCGGAAGGTCTGCGGGGCCTATACGTGCCACCTTCAATCCGGTCGAGATCCAGGGGCGATCCATAGCAAGAACGATGTCACCATCAGCCAACCTGAAACGCCCAAACTCAGAGACACGATCGTTGGGCCAGTAACGAACATCGGACCAGTCGATGCACTGAGGCAGAACGTTCGCACCACGACACAGACGCGTAGCATCCCCTTCACTAACGAACTCATCACTCTTGAACGCGAAGCCAGTCAGTAGGTCGATGTGATCGCCAAGCTCTGCTACGGGCCACCCCTTCGGATTGGTCGCCGGGTCGCCGAACGTTTCGAGAAAGAGTGCGGGGATGATTTCGGCGGCTTTGGCTTGCGCCTCGCGTCGCAGCCGGACAATTCCCTCGGCCCGGCTCAGCAAATCAACAATCCGCCGCTGCTCTTCAAGGCTCGGAACGGGCACCAGTGCCGCCTTAATGAGCGAAGTTGGCAATGATGGGAGACTTGTCGTTTGCGCCTGACTGCGAGGGTCGTAGGTTAATGACCAGTAATACAGAAACTCCGGGTCAACCACGGTGGTTCTTGGTACGACTGTTGCAAGGTGCGAGACGACATAAGCCTCGACGCCTAGAAGTGCGCGGTGGTTGAGATTCACCGACGCACCACTCTTCGGTATCAAGAGCGTTCCGCGCGGGAACATTCGCAATCGATAGCGTTCCGCAGTTCGCGATGCGAGCTTGTCAATCGTTTTCACTAAGGACTTCGTGTGATGCTCCCGGCCCACATCCTGCATCCGTACGAATGGCGAGCCGTCGGATGAGAAGTCTTCTGGCTCCTGAGGGGCAGGATTCCCGGCGGTGACCTCCGCGACTTTGTCAAGTCGTGCCAAGCGCCAGCGCGTCATGCCGCCTCACCAAGTGCCACACGAAGCGCTTCCACTTCTTCCATGATCTCAGCCTCGATGGCAGCCAGTTCGTCAAGCAGCTCGCGCGGGTCGCGATGCTGCTCTTGTTTCTGGCTCATGGGTCGATACCGCCCGGCAGAGAGGTTGAAATCGTTGGCCCGAAGCGTTGCGGCATCCGCGAACCACCACTGTTGCGTCCACTCAGCCTTCGGATCGCGCTTGTCCCAGGTCTTCAGCCCCTGGTCGCGGTCGCGATAGGCGGCGATCAGTGCCGGCAGCTCGTCTGCTTCGATAGCCTGGTCGTGGTTGGCGTCGAGCTTGTAGCCGTCGTTGTCGGCGTGCAGGAAGAGGACGTTCTCGGTCTTCCCGCCCTTGCGGAAGAAAAGCACCGAGGTCTTCACGCCCGAATACGGCTGGAAGACGCCACCGGGCAGGCTCATGACCGCCTCGACCAGGTTGTTCTCTATGAGCTGGCGGCGCAACTCCTTGTGCGCGCCGGTCGAGCCGAATAGAACGCCCTCGGGAACGATGACGCCGCAGCGCCCTCCCTGGCGAAGGCTGTCCATCATGTACTTCAGGAACAGAAGCTCGGTTGCCGTCGTTGTGCCGACCTTCACGTCATCGACGATGCGATCCTTGTCCACGCGCCCCGAGAACGGCGGATTGGCAAGGACGACGTGGTAGCCCTCAGATGGCAACGCAAGCTCGGCCTTGCGTTCGGCGTCGAGCGTGGTCGTAAGCACGTTGCGCAGCAGGATGCGCACGTTCGGCAGGCCGCGCAGCGTGAGGTTCATCGTCGCGAGTCGGATCATCTTCGGATCAACGTCGTTGCCGTAGAAGGTCTGATTCTGCAAGGCCGAGACATGCGCGGCGGAAAGCTTGTCGCCGAGACCACGCGTTTGCGTCTTGCCGTCGATCTCGACGCTCTGGATGCCACCCGGCGAAGAGTTCGCGAGGCGAATGTGGTTGTAGGCGGCGACGAGGAAGCCCGCCGTTCCCGCCGCCGGGTCGTAGATCGTCTCCCCGATCTTCGGATCGATGACTTCGACGATGGCGCGGATGATGTGGCGCGGGGTGCGGAACTGGCCAAGTTCACCCGCCTGCTTGATCTGCTTGAGGACGTGCTCGAAGAGATCGCCCTTGGTATCGGCATCGGAGCGATCCAGGTGCAGCCCATCGACAAGGGTCACGACCTGCGTGAGCACCGTCGGCTCGTCGATCACTAGACGCGCACCGTGCATGAAGTTGACCGCCGAGCGGTCGGCGACATCGGCGAAGAACGGAAACACCTCATCGCGCACGAAGCGCACGAGCGGTTCACCCGACAGGCCCTTGGCCCACACTGACCAGCGGAAGCGCTCCTTCGGGATCGTCGTCTCGCCCTTGGTCGGCGCATTGAGCGGGTTCTTGAGCGTCCACGATCCGCTGAAGATGCTTTCGTGCTTTTGCTTTAGAACTTTCGTGCGCGCTGCGTTCTCGGCGTCGATGCCTTCGATCAGGTAGAAGAAGAAGAGGAACGCGAGCTGCTCCGCGTTGCTGACCGGGTCGGGATAGCCGCCGCCGAACAGATAGTCGCGTATCTGTTCGATGGAGCGGCGCATCTCTGGGGTGAGGGGCATTGTTTGCTCTTCCTTGCTTCTTGAGGCCGCGGCTACGAAGGCCGAACCGTGGGACCGCTGTCGGCACTCGGGGCCAGGCCGTCCGACCCGAACACTTCACCATTTAGGGACTCAAG
>JAHCKV010000321.1 GCA_026125595.1 Burkholderiales bacterium
CGAACAGCAACCCGATGCGGTCGCGATCGCCGATCTGTTGACCGGACCGTACCCCGGTTTGCGTGAACGCGCCGCGAAAGCGCTGCTGTCGTCCCGCTGAAGTCCATCGTCGTCCCACGCCAGGAGATCCCGATGCCGCTGCCGCCCCCGAGCCCGAAGACCGACGTACCGCGCGATGCGGTGCACACCGAAATCGACGCGATGTTGCTGGATCCTCGCGTCAAATGGATCGCCGTCGTGTTCGAGAAGAACGACGGCAGCGTCGATCGGTTCGCGGTCACGCCGTGGACGAGCGATCCGACGGCGGGCGGATAGCGCGCACGCGCTGTCGATCGGCACTGTTTTCGCGCGGGGCATGCCCCGCGGGCGCGCCGATGGTGCGCTTCGCGACGCCGTTGCAGCCGCGGTCCGCTGCTGCAATCGCTGCATCGTCGTCGCGAACGTACCGGCACATCGCGTGCTTCCTGCTGACGATCGCATCCGCTCGGGATCGAACAACGCGGCGCGACCAACGCCGGATGCCCACGTTGCTGCGTTGACCATAGCGGGCGTGCGACGGCGGCAACGTCCGGTCCATCCCTGGAGACCTCCATGAACCTCACACCCACCGAGTCGGAACGGCTCATCATCTTCACTGCGGCGGAACTCGCCCGTCGCTACCGCAGCCAGGGTATCCGGCTCAGTCATCCGGAAGCCGTCGCGCTGATCACGGATGAAGTCATGACCGCCGGACGGCGCGGCATGGGCCATGCGGCGCTGATCGATTTCGGCGGATCGCTGCTGACCACCGACGATGTGGAGCCGGGCGTCGCGTCGATGATTCCGGTCCTCGCGATCGAAGTGATGATGGCCGAAGGCACCAAGCTGGTCGTCGTGTTCGATCCGGTGAAACCCGGTGTGCAACCGCAATCGGAAGAGCCGATCCCGGGCGAGTTGCTGCTGGGCGAGGGTGACATCGAACTCAATGCCGGCCGCGACAACGTCACGCTGCAGGTCGTGAACACCGGCGACCGCGCGATCCAGGTGCGCAGCCATGCCCATTTCTTCGAGACCAATCGCGCACTGCAGTTCGAGCGAGCCGCGGCATTCGGCATGCGGCTGGATGTTCCGTCCGGTGCCGGCGTGCGGTTCGAGCCGGGCGTGTCGACCGAAGTGACGCTCGTGAAGATCGGCGGGACCGGTGACGTGCACGGCTTCGCCGATCTCACCAACGGTCGCATCGACAGCGCGGATGTGCGGGCGCTGGCACTGTCGGCAGCGAAGGCCGCCGGCTACCGGGGGGCATGACATGGCGAAGATCTCCCGAGCGACCTACGCGACGCTGTACGGCCCGACCAAGGGCGATGCATTCCGGCTGGCGGACACGTCGCTGATCGCGGAGGTCGAGCACGACTTCACGCAGTACGGCGACGAGCTGACGACCGGCGCCGGCAAGGCGATGCGGGATGGCGAAGGTTTCGAACCCACGGGAACGTACGCGTCCGGTGCTCTCGACATGGTGGTGCAGAACGCGACGATCATCGACGCGGTGGTCGGTATCGTGAAGGCCGACATCGGCATCCGCGACGGTCGCATCGTCGGCATCGGCAAGGCCGGCAACCCGAAGGTGATGAACGGTGTCGATCCGAAACTGCGGTGCGGGCCGAATACCACGGTCGTGCACGCCGACAACCTGATCGTCACGGCCGGCACGATCGAGGCCCATGCGCACTTCCTGTCTCCGCAGCAGTGCTGGCACGCGCTGGCCGGCGGCACGACGACGATGATCGGCATGTCGCCCGGTCCGCATTTCGATGTGAGCTGCTCCGGACCGAACGTCATGGGCCGGCTGATCCAGGGGGCGGACGAGTTTCCGCTGAACTTCGGTTTTCTGGGCCGCGGTTGCGCGAACCCGGCGGCCGTGGAGGAATCCGTGGCCGGTGGCGCCCTCGGCGTGAAGATCCACGAAGACTTCGGTGCGTCGCCTGCGGTGCTGAATGGCGCACTGGTGGCGGCGGACCGGAACGATTTCTCGGTCCACATCCACACCGACACGTTGAACGAATTTGGTTTCTGCGAGGAGACGATGGCGGCCATCGGTGACCGGACCGTGCACATGTATCACACGGAAGGCTCCGGCGGTGGCCACGCGCCGGACATCGTGAAGGTCAACGGATACGCCAACGTGCTGCCGTCGTCGACCAACCCGACCAATCCGTTCACGCCGGCCGGGCTCGGCGAAGGCCTGCCGATGACGATGCTGGCGCACATCCTGTCGTTCGCGATTCCGGAGGACGTCGCGTTCGCGGAATCGCGCGTGCGTCCGCAGACGATGGCAGCCGAAGACATCCTGCACGACATGGGGGCCATCTCGATCTTCGCGACCGACACGCAGGGCATGGGACGCTTGGCCGAGAATGCCGCGAAGTGCTGGCAGCTCGCGTCCGTGATGAAGGACCGCGTCGGCCGTCTGCCGGAGGAAACCACGACCCGCGCCGACAACGAGCGGATCAAGCGCTATGTCGCGAAGCTGACCATCAACCCGGCCATCGCGGCGGGCATCGACGCCCACGTGGGCTCCATCGAGCCGGGCAAGATGGCGGATCTGGTGCTGTGGCCACGTGCATCGTTCGGCATCAAGCCGTTCCAGGTGATCAAGGGTGGCTTCGTCACCTGGTCGTCGATGGGTGATGGCAACGGCAGCATCATGCTGTCCGAACCGATGATCCAGCGTCCCATGTGGGGTGCGCTGGGCCGTGCGCGCAACGCGTTGTCGGTGGTCTTCGTCAGCCAGCTGGCGATGCAGAGCGATGCGAAGCGCCGGCTCGACACGCAGAAGCCGTGGTTGCCGATCAGCAGCGTCCGCAAACTGCGCAAGCAGGACATGGTCCGGAATGCGGCGTTGCCGAAGATCGATGTGAATCCGCAGACCCACGACGTATATGCCGACGGCAAGCGGCTGTGGGTCGAGCCGGTCACCCGGGTGCCATTGGCGCGGAAATACATGCTGCGGTGAGTCTCGCGTCGGTCGGGGTGTTCCGGCGCGGGACACCCCGAGCCGCCGGTGGCGGCGATGCCGGCTCGATGGCTCAGTCGATCAGGCAGTGGTCCAGTGCGGTGAGGAATTCGGCTTCCGGAAGGTCGCGGCCGATGAAGACGAGCGTGGTCTGCCGCGGTTCGCCGGGCGTCCATGGTTTGCCGAGATCGGTCGCCATCATCATGTGTACGCCCTGCAACACGATGCGGCTGTCGAGACCGGCCACGTGGAGCACGCCCTTGTAGCGGAACAGCTGCGGGCCGTGGGTCCGAACGATGTCGGCGAGGAAATCCTGCAGTTTGTCCTGATCGAACGGGCGATCGCTGCGGAACACGAACGAGCGGATGTCGTCGTCGTGAACATGGTCGTCCTCGGACAGGAAGCCCGGTTCGATCGCCAGGATGCTGTCCAGATCGAAGCCGCGGATGTCGAGCAGCTGGTCGACGGGCGTACGGCCGAAGTCCACCCGTCGTACCGGTGCGCGGGCGTTCATGCGGCCGATGCGATCGAGCAGCCGTCGGTGCTCGTCGTCGGAAACGAGATCGACCTTGGACAGCAGGATGCGATCGGCGAATCCGACCTGTTCCTGGGCTTCGTGGTGTTCGTCGAGCTGCGCCTGTGCATGCTTGGCGTCGACTACCGTGACGATGCCGTCGAGCAGATAGTGGTCGGAGACGTCGTCGTCGATGAAGAACGTCTGTGCGACCGGCGCCGGATCGGCCAGCCCGGTGGTCTCGATCACGACCCGATCGAAGCGCAGCGCACCGGCGTCGCGCCGCTCCCGCAGCTCGCCGAGGATGCGCACCAGATCGCCGCGCACGGTGCAGCAGATGCAGCCGTTGTTCATCTCGACGATCTGTTCGTCACCACTGTCGAGCAGCAGATCGTTGTCGACACCGGCTTCGCCGAACTCATTCTCGATCACGGCGATCCGGCCGCCGTGCGGGTCATGCAGGATCCGGTTCAGCAGGGTGGTCTTCCCGGCACCGAGAAAGCCGGTGAGGATCGTGACCGGGATGCGCGCGTCGTGCAGCGCCGGGGCATTCATGCGGTGACGATCGGTTTGCGCACGGCGTTCTTCAGTACGTGCGCCGTGCCGGCGGCGGCGAGGCCGAGCTTGCGCGCCCGCAGTTGATCGTTGGATGTCATGCCCTTGTCGGCCAGCAGTTTCTCGGCCGCGGCGAGCCATTGCTCGTAGTAGGTCGGTGGTGTCTCGCCGCGGGCTTCGATCGCCGTGGCGGCGGCCACTTCGCGCGCGAAGCATTCCACCCATTCCGCCCACGTGAAATGGCCCGCCTTCGACAGTGTCACGATGATCGAAAACACCTGGGCTTCCCACGGTTCGGCGAACACCAGATCCGCCTGATTTTCGCAGGGCAGGCGCTGCGACAGCAGAGGACTGTCCGCAGTCATGGCGAAGATCGCGGCGTGTGCGACGCAGCCGCGGATCAGGCTGGATCCAGATAGTCGTCGAACAGATCGGCCAACACCGTGTCGCGCTCGGATGCCGTCGGTCCCCACAGCTCGCGGGCCGTGAATC
>JAHCKV010000322.1 GCA_026125595.1 Burkholderiales bacterium
CCACGCTGACCCATCTGGCAACGGAGTTTCTCGCGGGCGAGGCGACCGTCGCGCCGCGCGACGGCCTGGTCACGTGCCGCTACTGCGATCTGGGGCCGCTGTGCCGCGTGCGCGAAGGGATGGTGGAGCACGCCGAAGAAGGGTCGGTGCCGGCCGATGATTGAAGCTGCCGGCATCGTCGACGCCGCCGAACGCGAACGGGCCCTCGATCCGGCGCGTTCGTTCATCGTCCAGGCGCCCGCCGGCTCCGGCAAGACCGAACTGCTGATCCGCCGGCTGCTGGTGCTGCTGGCGCGGGTCGATGCACCGGAAGAGATCGTCGCCGTGACATTTACCCGCAAAGCGGCGGGCGAGATGCGTGCCCGTGTCGTCGCGGCGTTGTCGCATGCACGCGCCGCCGAGGTGCCGCCGTCGGATCACCAACGCGCTACGTGGCGACTCGCCCGGGCGGTGCTGGATCGTGATGCTCGGGCGGGTTGGGGCTTGACGGACAATCCGGGGCGGCTGCGCATCCAGACGATCGACTCGCTGAATGCGTCCCTCGCCCGACAACTGCCGGTGCTGTCGGGTTTCGGTCTGATGCCCGAATCCGTGGAGATGGCCGCGCCGCTGTATCGGGAAGCCGCGGCCCGCACCATCGCGCAACTGGAACAGCAGAAATCGCCGATCCGGGCCGATCTCGAGCGCCTGCTGTCCCATCGCAACAACGACGTGGGCGGCGTGTCGGCACTGATCGAGCGCATGCTCGCGCGGCGCGATCAATGGTTGCGGCATGTCGTCGGCGGCGCTTCGGTGCTGGAACGAGTGGCACTCGAACGCGCGCTCCGCAATCTGGTGGAAGACGAACTGGCAGCGCTGCGGGCATCGGCCCCGATGGTCGTCGAAGGCGAGTTGACGGCGTTGGCGCGAGGGGCGGCCGCCAATCTCGAAAGCGACGGCAGGACATCCGCAGTGCGGCAGCTCGCGACGATCGCCGCGTGGCCGGGTGCTGCCGCGGAAGAGGCACCCCTGTGGAGCGCCATCGCGCAGTTCCTGCTGACGCAGCAAGGCACGTTGCGCCGGAAGGTGCAGATCAACGATGGCTTTCCGGCGCCCGGCACGGCCCACGACGCCGCCGAAAAGCGCGAACGTGAAAGCCGCAAGCGCCGCATGGAGTCGCTGTTGACGGCACTGGAAGACGAGCCGGATTTCATCGTGCGGCTCGACGAGGTGCGACGGCTGCCGCCGCCGACGTATCCGGATTCGCATTGGGCCGTACTGGAAGCGTTGACCCGCGTGCTGCCGATGGCGGCGGCGGAACTCGATCTGTTGTTCGGTGAACGGCGGCAAGTGGATTTTCCGGCGGTCGCGCAGCGTGCGCTGCTGGCGTTGGGCACGCCCGAAGATCCGACCGATCTCGCGTTGGCGCTGGACTATCGCATCCGGCATCTGCTGGTGGACGAATTCCAGGACACGTCGGCGCCGCAGATCCAGCTGCTGGAGCGGTTGACCGCGGGCTGGCAACCCGGCGACGGCCGCACGCTCTTCGTCGTCGGCGATCCGATGCAGTCCATCTATCGGTTTCGCGAAGCCGATGTCGCGTTGTATCTGCAGGCGCGGCACGAGGGTATCGGCAGCGTCGCGCTGGAGCCGATCACGTTGCAGGCCAATTTCCGGTCCCAGGCCGGCATCGTCGACTGGGTCAACGCGGCGTTCGCGCGCGTGCTGCCGCGGCATGAAGATCGCGCCGCCGGTGCGGTGCCCTATGCCCCGTCGTCGGCCGTGCATCCGCCGTTGCCTGACGATGCCGTGCAGATTCATCCGCGAATCGGCAAGGATTCGGCGGCGGAGGCAGCGCGGGTCGTGCAACTGATCGACGCGGCACGCATCGAGAATCCATCCGGTACCGTCGCCATCCTGGTGCGCGGTCGCGGACATCTCGCCGCCATCGTGCCCGCGCTGCGCGCGGCTGGTTTGCGCTTCCAGGCGCTCGACATCGATCCGCTCGGGTCGCGGCCCGTCGTCGAAGATCTGCATGCGCTGACGCGGGCGTTGCTGCATCCGGCCGACCGGCTCGCGTGGCTGGCGGTGCTGCGGGCGCCCTGGTGCGGCGCGCTGCTTGCCGACCTCGAAGCGCTGGTGGGGGTCGATCGCGCGCGTTGCGTGTGGGATCTGATCGGCGACGCGGAAACTCTCCAGCGCTGCTCGCCGGACGCGCGATTGCGCATCGACAAGTTGCGGGATCGGCTGGCGCCGTTCGTGACATCCCGCGCGCGCGAATCGGTCCGGCGGCGCGTCGAAGGTGCATGGCTCGCGATCGGCGGACCCGCCGTCGTCCGCGATGCCGAGGACCTGGACGATGCCGCGGCGTTTCTCGATCTGCTCGAGGCGCAGCAGGAAGCGAGTGATCTTCTCGACTTCGCCGCGCTGCGCGAGCGCATTGCGGCGCTGTATGCGAAGCCGGATCCGCTGGCGGACGGCCGTCTGCAGATCATGACGCTGCACAAGGCCAAGGGACTGGAATTCGATACCGTCATCGTGCCCGGTCTGGGTGCGCGACCGCGCGAGGACGAGGTGCCGTTGCTGCGGTGGTTGGTGCGGCCGCGCGAACATCGCGCTCCGGATCTGCTGCTGGCCCCCATCGCCAGCAGCGAGCGGGAAGACGAGCCGATCGGTGCGTATCTGAAGCATCTGGAGATGCGCCGTGCAGGGCACGAAGACGGTCGCTTGCTGTACGTCGCGGCGACCCGGGCGCGCCGACGACTGCATCTGCTGGGCCACGGCCAGGTCGATGCGAGGGGCGTCGTGCAGCCGACCAAAGGCACATTGCTCGATCGCCTGTGGCCGGCGGTGCAGTCGGCATTCGAAGGGCTCGTCGCTGTGGCGCCGGCGTCACCGGTCGCGCCACCGGTGATCGCCGCGTCGCCGCCCGCAATCCGGCGATTGCCCCTTGGCTGGACGCCGCCGGCCCCGGAGCCGGGGGTCATCCGCGTCGAGGTGACGGAGTCGGTGGAAGAAGGTCCGGCCGACGTGGAGTTCTCGTGGGCCTCGGAGACGGCCAAGCACATCGGCACTGTCGTGCACCGGGGATTCCAGATCCTGGCGGAGGACGGGTGGACGCACTGGAACGCGGACCGCGTGAAGGCGGCGCTGCCGATTCATCGGCGCGATCTGCAGACGCTGGGCGTCCCCGACAGTGAACTGCCACGTGCGCTGCAGCGCGTGCAGAGCGCGCTGACCGCAGCGTTCGACGATCCGCGGGCACGCTGGATCTTCTCGGCGTCCCATCGGGACGCGCGCAACGAACTGAGGCTTACCGGCGTGGTCGGTCACGAGCTCGTGAACGTCGCGCTGGATCGTACCTTCGTCGATGCCGAGGGCACACGCTGGATCGTGGATTACAAGACGGGTCGTCACGAGGGCGCCGACCCCGATGGATTTCTCGATACCGAACGGGAGCGATACCGCGAGCAGCTGGAGCGTTACGCGGTGCTGATGCGCGGCCTGGATCCGCGACCCATCCGGCTCGCGCTGTACTTTCCGCTGATGCTGGGTTGGCGCGAATGGGCCGCGCAAGACGGCTCCGGCAACTGATCCGGTCACATTTCACCGATCTGATGCTGTCGTGTGACGCGCCGCGTCCGGACAATGGCGGTTCGTTCGAATACCGCGTCGCCGATACAGGCGATCTGCTCCTGCCGTGAAGATGTCCCGATTTCCGCTCGAATGCGTCACGACGCTCCGATCGCTGCGCCGGATGGCGATCATCCTCGTTGCGCTACTGGCGGTGTCGGCGATCGACGCACGTGCCGCCGGTGCCATTCCCGACACGATCGCGCAGCGCATGCTGGCCTGCACGCCGTGTCACGGCAAGGACGGCCGGGCCACCAACGCCGGCTACTTTCCGCGCCTCGCCGGCAAGCCGGCAGGCTATCTGTACAACCAGTTGGTCAACTTTCGTGAGGGGCGGCGCAGCTATGCGCCGATGGTGGATCTGATCGAGCATCTGTCGGATCCCTACCTGCGCGAGATCGCCGCTCATTTCGCGTCACTGGATCTGCCGTATCCGTCGCCGACGCCGTCTCGCGCATCGGCCCAGGTCCTGCAGCGCGGTGAGCGTCTCGTGCTGCAGGGCGATACCGAGAAAAACGTCCCGGCGTGCGCGCACTGTCATGGTCGCGCGCTCACCGGTGTCGAGCCGGCGATTCCGGGTCTGGTCGGATTGCCGCGCGACTACCTCACCGGACAACTGGGTGCGTGGAAAGCGGGGCAGCGGCACGCCGCCGCGCCGGATTGCATGGCGCAGATCGCCGCGAAACTGACCTCCGACGACATTGCCGCGGCCGCCGCGTGGCTGTCGTCGCGCCCGGTCCCCGATCGCGGAAAGCCGGCCCCGACAGCGCAACGGCCGATGCCGATGTCCTGCGGCGGCGTGCAGCCGTGAGTCGCGCGTCGAAGGTGCTGCGGATCGTCGTCATCGCGACGGTCGTCGCGGTCCTTGGCTTTGCGTTGGCCGTGGCCGTCGAGATCCACGGTGGTGGCGTCGAAGCCGATGTGGCCG
>JAHCKV010000323.1 GCA_026125595.1 Burkholderiales bacterium
CGGTTTCACGAAGCGCATGTCGGCAACAGTGGCGTCGAGCGCTTCCGCGGCTTCGAGCGCGGGCCGCACCATGCTGCCGAAAGCCAGGAACGCGACGCGCTGCCCCTTGCGTCGCACGATACCTTTGCCGACCGGCAACGCCACCATGTCCGGCTGTGGCATCACGCCCGCGCCACTGCCTCTTGGATAGCGTACCGCCGTCGGACCGTCGAGCGTGAACGCCGTGTAGAGCATCTGCCGGCACTCGTCTTCGTCGCTCGGCGCCATCACCACCAGGTGCGGCAGACAACGCAGATACGACAGATCGAAGGCCCCATGGTGGGTCGGGCCGTCGGCACCCACCAGGCCGCCGCGGTCGAGCGCGAACAGCACCGGCAGATTCTGGATGCAGACATCGTGGATCAGCTGGTCGTAGCCGCGCTGAAGAAAGGTCGAGTAGATCGCGACCACCGGTTTCAACCCTTCGCAAGCCAGCCCCGCGGCGAACGTCACCGCGTGCTGTTCCGCGATACCGACGTCGAAATAGCGGTCCGGATACTCCTGCGAGAAGCGCACCATGCCCGAACCCTCGCGCATCGCCGGCGTGATGCCGATCAGACGCGAGTCGCGGGCGGCCATGTCGCACAGCCAGTCACCGAAGATCTGCGTGTACGTCGGCTTGCCGCCGCCCTTCGCGACGATGCCGACGCCCGGATCGAACTTGCCGACGCCGTGGTACAGGATCGGATCGTCCTCGGCTGCCGGAAGCCCCTTGCCCTTGCGCGTGACCACATGCAGGAACTGTGGCCCCGACAGCTTGCGGATGTTGGTCAGCGTCTGCACCAGCACTTCGAGGTCGTGCCCATCGATGGGGCCGATGTAGTTGAAGCCGAACTCCTCGAACAGCGTGCCGCCGGTGACCATGCCCTTCACGTGCTCTTCGGCGCGGCGCGCCAGTTCCCAGACCGGAGGCACCTTGGCCAGCACGCGCTCGCTGGCCTTGCGTGCCGTGGTGTACAGACGGCCCGACAGCAGTCGGGCCAGATAGTTGTTCAGCGCGCCGACGTTCTCTGAAATCGACATGTCGTTGTCGTTCAGGATCACGAGCAGGTTCGCGTCCATCGCGCCGGCATTGTTCAGCGCCTCGAACGCCATGCCGGCGGTCATCGCGCCGTCGCCGATCACCGCGACGACCCGCCGCGACTCGCCGGCCAGCTTCGCCGCCACCGCCATGCCCAGCGCCGCACTGATCGACGTGCTCGAATGGGCGGTGCCGAACGTGTCGTACGGGCTTTCCTCGCGCCGCGGGAAACCGGCGATGCCGCCGTACTGTCGCAGCTTTGCCATGCCTTCGCGCCGGCCCGTCAGGATCTTGTGCGCGTAGGTCTGGTGTCCCACGTCCCACACGATGCGGTCGGACGGCGTGTCGAACACGTAGTGCAACGCCACGGTCAGTTCGACCGTGCCGAGGTTCGACGACAGATGCCCGCCGGTCGTCGACACGGACTCCACGATGAAATCGCGCAACTCGCCAGCCACCTGGGGCAGCTTGCGACGATCGAGCGCCCGCAGTGCGGACGGATCGGACAACGTATCGAGCAACTCGTAGCGCATCAGAACTCGCGGGTCACGATGAACCGCCCGAGCTGGGCCAGCCGGGAGCCCCCATCGCCGACGGCTTCCAGCGCTTCCAGCGCATCGCGCTGCAGTTCATCGGCGAGTCGCCGCGCCTCGTCGAGGCCGAGCACGGTGACGTAGGTCGGCTTGTCGTGCTCGGCATCCTTGCCGGCCGTCTTGCCCAGCGTCGCCGTGCTGGCCGTCGCGTCGAGCACGTCGTCGACGACCTGGAACGCCAGCCCCATGAACTTCGCGAAATGGTCCAGTGCGTCGAGCTGCCGGACATCCAGCGCCGCGCCGCAGCGGGCACCGAGCCAGACGGCGGCCCGGATCAGCGCGCCGGTCTTGTGCACGTGCATGAACTCCAGTTCCGGCAACGTCAGCGACTTGCCGAGGCTGTCGAGATCCACCGCCTGGCCTCCGGCCATGCCACGCGAGCCCGAAGCCCGAGCCAGCATGCGCACGGCGGCCGCCGCGTCGAACAGCGTCGAACCCTGCGCGCCGCGCACCAGCGCTTCGAACGCGAGGCTCTGCAGGCTGTCGCCCACCAGCAATGCAGTGGCCTCGTCGTACTGGACATGCACCGTGGGCTTGCCCCGGCGCAGCACGTCGTCATCCATGCAGGGCAGATCATCGTGCACCAGCGAATACGCGTGGATCAGCTCGACGGCCGCCGCGACGGCGTCGACGGTCTCGATCGCGGCACCGGCGGCCTCGCCGGCCGCATAGGCCAGCAGCGGACGGATCCGCTTGCCACCACCGAGCACGGCGTAGCGCATGGCCTCATGCAATCGCGTCGGCGCGAGATCGTGCGGCGGCATGATCTCCATCAGCACACCCTCGGTCCGCGCCTGGTGGGCCTGCATCCAGGCCGTGAATTCAGTCGGCAGTGTTTGCACCCGGCAGATCCCGCAATGTATCGCCCTCCAGCACCTTGACCTGCTGCTCGGCCGCTTCGAGTTGCGCCTGGCAGTACTTGAGCAACTCGGCGCCACGGCGATAGGCCGCGAGCGACGCTTCGAGCGTCAATTGGCTGCCTTCCATCGCCGCGACGATGGTCTCGAGTTCCTCCAGTGCGGCTTCGAAGGACTGCGGGGGTTTCGGCTCTGGGGCCTTGGCCATGGGATGCGAAGGGCGAAAAGGGCGTGACTGTACCGGCTGACCCGGAACAGGGTCAACGCACGAAAGGTCTTGAATCGGCGTCATCTCCCCCCCAATTTTTCCTTGCCCCGGGGGGGTTCCGGGGCGAGAATCCCTGTCCCCCGGTCCCGATCCGGGGGTACCCCGAAGGCCGCTTGGCGCGGAACTCTTGCGTTGGCGGCTTTCTTTTTTTCGACGTTCGCGTGACCGGGCCGGGTCCGGCCATGCGATCAAAGGAGGTGGCGCGCGCATCATGACCGATCTGGCCAATCTTTCGGCATTGACGAAAACCCCTACCACCCAACTTCCGGTGGACTGGTATTTCAGCCAGAAGATCTACGAGCTGGAGATGAAACTGCTCTTCGAGCAGGGTCCGGGGTACATCGGCCACGAGCTGATGGTGCCCGAGATGAGCGATTTCCACACCCTCGAATGGATGGGCCACGGCAAGACGCTGGTGCGCAATGCGAACGGTGTCGAGCTGTTGTCCAACGTCTGCCGGCATCGCCAGGCCGTGATGCTCAAGGGCCGCGGCAAGGCCGATCACATCGTATGTCCCCTGCATCGCTGGACCTACGATTCCGGCGGCAAACTGCTCGGTGCGCCGCACTTCCCGGGCAATCCGTGCCTCGATCTGGGCAAGACGCCGCTGCAGAACTGGAACGGGCTGCTGTTCTCGAGCCCCCGCGACATCCATCGCGATCTCGCCAGTGCCGCGCTGGCCCGCGACTTCGATTTCACCGGTTACCTGTACCACGGCACGCGCATCGACGAATACGACGTCAACTGGAAGGCCTTCATCGAGGTCTACCTCGAGGACTATCACGTCGTGCCGTTTCACCCGGGACTCGGCCAGTTCGTCGACTGCGAAGGCCTCGAATGGGAGTTCGGTGACTGGTACAGCGTGCAGACCGTGGGCGTGTATCAGCAACTCGGCAAACCCGGCACCCGGACCTACAAGCGCTGGCACGACGCCGTGCTGAAGTACTACGGCGGCGAACCGCCGCCCCACGGCGCGATCTGGCTGACGTACTACCCCAACATCATGGTGGAGTGGTATCCGCACGTGCTGGTGATCTCCACCATCCTGCCGCGCGGGGTCGACAAGTGCACCAACGTCGTCGAGTTCTACTATCCCGAGGACATCGCGCTGTTCGAGCCGGACTTCGTCGAGGCCGAGCAGGCGGCCTATGCCGAGACTGCGGAAGAAGACAAGGAAATCTGCAACCGGATGCAGGAAGGCCGCCAGGCGCTGTGGCTGCGCGGCGACAACGAGATCGGTCCGTATCAGTCGCCGATGGAAGACGGCATGGTGCATTTCCACGAGTTCCTGCGCCGCCATCTCGATCCGGCGCTCGCCGCACGCTGAACCCGCGAAACACCGAAGGCCCGGACGCCGCCGCGAGGCGGCGTCCTGTTTTTCGCGATCCGGATCGATCGATGAATCCGAATCCGGTCGCGTCGCGTACCTCCCGAACACCGCCGTTCCGGAGTGCCCGACGTGATTGCGACCCCCGAATCCATCCGTGCCGAATCCGAATGGCAGCCGCGCGACCGTGAGGCCGAACTCGTCACGGCACTGTTGCGACTGTCCCGACTGACGCTGCTGTATGGCGCACCGTGCAGCGGCAAGACGCTGTTCTGCCAATACGACCTGCTGCCGCGCCTGAATCGGCGCGACGTCCGCGAAGGCGCCGAGATCGCGGTGCATTTCGAAGGCTGGGGCGCCCCGGCCCTGGAGCAGATCGGCGCCCGCATCCGACAGGCTCTGATCGACGCCGGTGCTCGACTGCC
>JAHCKV010000324.1 GCA_026125595.1 Burkholderiales bacterium
CTGGCTCCGGTCCCCGCAGCACCGAAATCAGGGGTTTCCGGGCGGCCCGGGAGCACTGCTGGACGCTAGTCGGACGGAATAAAACCGCTTGTTCTAAACCTTTCGAAAAGTTAGGATTTGCCGGGGACGAGAGTAGTTGAATCAATCGTTTGAAATATTGATTCGTTCCCCGGCAGCGACGCTGAAATCACCCCTCGAGAGGCGGTTCGCGTCGCGCTCGTGATGTCGCAACGACGGCGATCGCGATTCGATCGCTCCCACGCACCATCGAACAACCGGATCGGGGCTGGCATCCCCGGCTACCGCCACGACCGGATCCAGTTCGGGACGGGGCGAGGAGACCGCCATGCAATGGCCTTTCGCACCCCGCCCGCTCCTGTCGCGTTTGCGTGGAGCTTCCCGTCACGCCGCCGGTTCCAAACCAAAGGAATCCGTGCCGTTCCGGCGCAAACCGCTGCTCGAGGCGCTGGAGCCGCGGCTGCTGCTGTCGGCGGACCTGACGCCGGTCAACGAATCGCTGATTTCAAACGGGTTGCAGCAACTGCAGGCGTGGTCGCAGACCGTCGGTTCGGTCGGTGAACTGGCGCACTCGCTGCCCGTCGTCAACACGACGATCGGACAAGCCGTCGATCTCGCGGCGATCCTGCAATCGCGCATCGTCACGCCGGTACAGGCCTATCTGGCGCAGGGCGGTGTTCAAACGACCGACGGCATCGTCGCAGCGCTGCAAGGCGTGCTCGGTGCCGGCACCGTTACCGGCGACCAGTACGGCGACGAAATCCGGTTCGACGTGGTGCTGGACGAAAGCAAGGTCATCGAGGACATCCAGTTCGCGTTGGCAGCGACACAGAACGGTCTCGCACTGACGGCCGATGCCAGTGGCCTGGTGGATCTGCTGGTCGACCTGGACCTGACGTTCTCGTTCGGCATCGACCTCTCGGACGGGCTCGCGCCTGAAGAGCGCTTCTTCATCCGGGTCGACGAGTTCACCGCTGGTGCATCGGTGGATGCGACGCTGGACTTCGGCCTCGCGGTGGGGTTCCTGCAGGCCCAGGTCACCGGCGGCACGCTGAGCATCGATGCATTGCTCGACATCGGCGTTCTCAATCCGGACGGTGACGCGAAAGGCAACATCACGTTGTCGGAGCTGTTGGGAACGACCATCGAAGGGCTGATCGATCCGACGGTGGTCACCGGCACGCTGGAAGGTGAACTCCCCGTCGCCGTGCAGGCGCTCGGCAGTTTCAATGCCGGCGACGCCGCCGTGACGCTCGAAGCCGAAGACCTGTTTGCCGCCGCGCCGGTCGTCGCCGTGACCGGCACCATGGCGTCCGAAATCGCGAACTTCGGTCGCGCGCAGCCCGAAGCGATCCTGCAGGTGCTGAATCAGGTCGCGGCGTGGTTGAACGGATTGCGCAGTTCGGATGCGTTCACCGACAGCATCCCGCTCGCCGACAGCCGTGCCTTCGGCGATGTGCTGCGCTTCGCCGAGGGCTTCACCAGCGGGCTGATCGACCAACTGACCAATGCCGAAGGCGTCGCGACCTTCGCCACCGCCCAGGCCTTCGCGACGCGACTGTCCGAGCTGCTCGGACTGCCGCCCGATGCCATCAATGCCAGCTACAACACCAACACCAACCACCTGACGTTCTTCCTGCGCCTGCAGAGCGGTTTCGCCGCGGTCAGCGACACGATCGACCTGAATCTCAATCTGGCGCCGCTCGGCGGGATCAATACGTCCAGCGTGCTGTCGATCGATGCCAGCGGCACCGTGCAGTTCGTGCTGGGCTTCGATCTGTCGCCGTTCTCGGCGGCCGTGATCGGCGAGGACCTGCTGCCCGCCAACGGCGTACTGACCCAGGACGCGACGTTCCAGGTCTCGCTCGACGGCAACGCGTACGTCGACGTGCTCGTCGCGCGGGACGCCACCAACAACTCCCGTGCTGCGCTGATCGCTGACATCAATACCGCGCTGCAGGCAGCGGGCCTGACGGGGCTGACGGCTTCGCTCGATGCCAACCGGCTTCGGCTCACCTACGCGGGCGGCTACACCGGCGCATTCCTGAACGTGATGGTGCCGAACGTCGCCACCAACACCGCCGCCACCGAACTGCGGCTGAAGGCCGTGAACACCGCGGTGGATTCCCTGACGAAGCAGGCTTTCCTGCGGGATGTGCGCGCCACCGGCAACGTGACTGCAACGGCCGCCGACATCGACGCGACGGCCAATTTCGGCTTCTTCGGCGTCGGCATCAACAACGGCACGGCCACCGCGACGGCGCAGGTCGACGTGCAGTTCCGCAAGGGCAACAACAACGCCACGCCGATGTACTTCTCGGATCTGTTCGAGGGCATCGACAACATCCCGCAGTGGACCAGCATCACGCGCACGGGGACGCTCGACATCGATCTGCCGATCGCCGTGAATGGCGGCGTGCTCGCGTTGCCGGGGGCGCCACGCATCGAGGCGACCATGACCAACGTGTTCCAGGCGAACACGCTGGCGGTGACCTTCCCCGATCTGCAGCCGTTGCTGAACTACCGCGAACTCGACTTCGGCGACGTGCTGACCGCGTTCACGCAGCTCACCACGTATCTGAACACCATCGACGGGTTCTCGTTCCTCAACGCGGATCTGCCGCTGGTCGGCATGAGCGTGTCGGACCTCGTCAGTTTCGTCGAGCGCTTCGGCGACGCGAGAACGGCGCTGGAAGCCGGGGGCGCGGCGACGATCCAGCAACTCGAGCAGGCGATCGAGCAGGCCTTCGGCATCCCGCCGTCGGGTCTCACCGTCGCGTTCGCCGGACAGGCCATCGAGTTCGATCTGGATCTGACGGCTGCTTTCGACGAGAACCTCGGGTTGAACCTGAACCTGGGTCAACTGGCCGGTTACACGAATACCGACGGCTCGAACCTGAACGGTGTGGCGAACCTGATCGACGTCGGCGGCAACGCCGCGTTCGACGTGACCGCCACCGCGACGCTGAACCTGATCTTCGGCTTCGACCTGTCGAATCCCGCATCGCCCCGCGCCTACATCAAGGACGAATCGAGCATCGCGTTGGGGGCCCGGGTCGCCGGTTCGGATCTCGATTTCAGCGCCGCCGTCGGTCCGCTCGGCATCTTCGTCCGCAACGGTTCGGTGTATCTCGACAACGGTGCCGGCACACCGGCGCTGTTCTCGGTGGCCTTCAAACCGGTGGCCGGCGATCGCTACTATTCCAACCAGTGGAACACTGGCGCGCTGGACGTCACGGTGGTGGGTCGCGCCGGCGCGACGTTGCCGGTGTACTTCCCGACCGAGAACAATCCGGTGGGCGGTGCCGGCAACAACAACATCCAGCTCACCATCGGCAACCTCGCCAACATCGCCGGCACTACCACGCTGACGGCGCCGAATCTCGCCGCCGAGATCGGTTCCATCGATCTGTTCAACAACATGAACAGCTTCGTCGACGGCATCGACCTGATTCTCGCGACGATCCAGGATGCGCTCGACGGTCAGGTGTTCGGCATCAAGCTGCCGTTCGTCGGCGACAGCCTGAAGGACGGCGCGCAGTTCATCGAAGAGCTGCGGACCCAGATCATCCAGCGGTTGAACGACGCGCTGTCCGGTGGCACGCAGTCCGCCAACCAGGTCAAGCAGATCCTGTTCGACGCGCTCGGCCCCGCGGGTCTGCAGATCCTGCTCGATCGCAACAACAGCAGCACCGTGACCGCGGACGACGTCGGGCTCACCACCGTCGATTCCAACAACGACGGTCTCGTCGACGACGTTCTGTTCAATCTGCGTCTGGGTCGGGAAGTCACCGTCGGTGTGCCGGTCGGCTTCGACCTGGGTCTGCCCGGGCTCGGCTTCGCCGTCTCGGATGATTCGGCAGTGCAGCTGGGTCTGGGCTTCAGCTTCGATCTGGGCATCGGCGTGAGCCGTACCCACGGGGTCTACATCGACACGTCGGCGTTGAACGAAGTGGGCGTCACGATGGAAGCGCGCCTCGCCGATTTCGCGATGGGTGGCACGCTGGGCATCCTGCGCGTCAAGGTGCAGGACGAAACCAACGACGACGACGGACAGGATCCCAGCCTGTTCAGCGGCGGGTTCACGATCGATCTGCGGGATCCCGTGGGAACCGGCAACCGGCTGACATTCAACGAACTGTCCAGCGGCAATCTGAATTTCGCGCAGGTGATCGACGCCGATCTTTCCGCCACCGCCGACATCAATCTCGATCTGGTGCTGGGCGTACCGGGCGATTGGAACATCACCGATCCGAACCACGAAGATTTTCTGAGCGAGCAGTTCCCCTCACTGACGGCGGACTTCAACCTGACGTGGACGTTCTCGCCGGCCACCGGATTGTCCGGCACCCTGCAGAACGTGTCGTTCGACAACGTCCGGTTGAACTTCGGCGAGTTCCTCGACAACTTCCTCGGCCCGATCGTCGACAACATCGCCGACGTGTTCGATCCGCTGAAGCCGATCCTCGATGCGATCACCGAGCCATTGCCCGTGATCTC
>JAHCKV010000325.1 GCA_026125595.1 Burkholderiales bacterium
TTCGATCAGCCGGATGGCCGGCATGAAATTGTCGCGCTGCAGACCATGTTCATACAGCTTGGACGGCGGCGTGTTCGATGTCGTCACGACCGCCACACCCTCGCCGACCAGGGCCTGTAGCAGATTGCCGAGCAGCATCGCATCACCGATGTCGACCACCTGAAACTCGTCGAGGCACAGCAGCCGCGTCTCCGCCGCGACGATGGCGGCGATCCGCCGCAACGGATCACTCTCGCCCTGCAGCGTCTTCAGACGACCGTGGATCTCCTGCATGAAGCGGTGGAAGTGCACACGACGCTTGTGCGGTTCGCCCGAAGCCTCGAAGAACCCGTCCATCAGGAAGCTCTTGCCGCGACCGACACCACCCCACAGATACAGGCCGCGAACGTGATCGGGTCCGGACAGGAACGCGAACCAGCCGCTGCGCTTCTTCGCCGCGCGGTGCAGATCGGCCTCGAGCCGCGCGAAGTGCGTGATGGTGTCGCGCTGGGCCGGATCCAGCGAGAAGCCCTGCGCCGCGGCGCGTGCTTCGAAGGCCGCGAGCAGATCGCCGATCGTGCCGGCCGTGACGATCCCGGCCGACCGCGCCGCACTGCCCGTCGCCAATGCGCCGCCGCCGTCAGATGTTCAGCGGGCGCCCGGCCACGCCGAGTGCGGCTTCGTGCATTGCTTCCGACAGCGACGGATGGGCATGGACGATGCGCGCGATGTCTTCGCTGGTCGCGGAGAATTCCATTGCGACGACCGCCTCCGAGATCAGTTCGGACGCGAACGGCCCGATGATGTGAACGCCGAGAATGCGGTCGGTCCTGGCATCGGCCAGCATCTTCACGAAGCCGGCCGTTTCGCCGAGCGCACGAGCCCGTCCCGACGCGATGAACGGAAACTGCCCGGCCTTGTACTCGATGCCTTGGGCCTTCAGTTCCTGCTCGGTCTTGCCGACCCACGCGATCTCCGGCGTGGTGTAGATCACCCACGGAATCGTGTCGAAACTCACGTGACCCACTTGGCCGGCGATGGTCTCGGCAACGGCAACGCCCTCTTCCGAAGACTTGTGCGCCAACATCGGACCCCGCACCACATCGCCGATTGCGAAGACGTTCGGCAGGTTCGTGTGGCAGCGGTCGTCCACCTTCACGTAGCCGCGCTCGTCGAGTTCGAGGCCCACCGCTTCGCAATTCAACCCGCCGGTGTTGGGGATCCGCCCGATGGCTACCACGAGGCGATCGAACTCCGCGCGGTGACGCTTGCCTTCACGGTCTTCATACTCGACCTTGACCAGCGTCTTGGTCGTCGTGACCGATGTGACCTTGGCCGACAGGTAGATCTTCAGTCCGACCGGACCGGAAAACGCGCGATATGCCTCCTTGGCGATCTGTTCGTCAGCCGCCGCGAGGAAAGCCGGCAGCGCTTCGAGAATCGTCACATCGGAGCCGAGCCGGCGCCAGACGCTGCCCATCTCCAGTCCGATCACGCCACCGCCTATCACGCCGAGGCGCTTGGGCACCTTGTCGAAGGACAGCGCACCGATGTTGTCGCAGATCAGATCGTTGTCGAACGGCACGCCCGGCAACGCGCGCGGGACCGAGCCCGTGGCGATGATCACGTTCCTGGCGTCGATCACCTCGGTGCCGGCATCACCGGCGACCTCGATCTGGTAACCCGCTTCACCGTGGCCGACGAAACGGCCATGACCGTGCATCGACGCCACCTTGTTCTTCTTGAACAGCAGCGTGATGCCCATCGTGAACGTGTCGACGATCTTTTCCTTGCGCGCCTGCATCTTCGCGACATCGAGCGACACGCCCTTCACCGAAATGCCATGGTCCTCGAACTTGTGCGTCAGCCGTTCGTAGTTTTCCGACGATTCCAGCAACGCCTTGGATGGGATGCAGCCCACGTTCAGGCAGGTTCCGCCGAGCGCCGGCTTGCCGGCGGCGTTCTTCCACTCGTCGATGCAGACCACGTTGAGCCCGAGTTGAGACGCGCGGATCGCAGCGACATAGCCGCCCGGACCCGCCCCGATCACTGCAACGTCGAATTGCTTGCCCATGTTTTCCGGTTCCTCAGAGATCCAGGAGGAGCCGCGCCGGATCCTCGAGTGCTTCCTTGATGGCGACCAGACCGAGGACCGCCTCGCGGCCGTCGATGATGCGATGGTCGTACGACATCGCCAGATAGTTCATCGGTCGGATCACGATCTGACCGTCTTCGACCACCGGACGATCCTTGGTCGCGTGGATGCCGAGAATCGCGCTCTGCGGCGGATTGATGATCGGCGTGGACAGCATCGATCCGAACACGCCGCCGTTGGAGATCGAGAACGTGCCGCCCGTCAGATCTTCCAGCGACAACTTGCCGTCCTGGGCCTTCTTGCCGAACTCGGCGATCTGCTTCTCGATATCGGCGAGGCTCAACTGATCGGCATTGCGCAGAATCGGAACGACCAATCCGCGCGGACTGCCCACCGCGATGCCGATGTCGAAGAAGCCGTGGTAGACGATGTCGGCGCCATCGACCGACGCATTGATGATCGGATACTTCTTCAGCGCCGCAATCGACGCCTTCACGAAGAACGACATGAAACCCAGCTTCACGCCGTGTTCCTTCTCGAAGCGATCCTTGTACTTCGCCCGCAGGTCCATCACGGGTTTCATGTTCACTTCGTTGAAGGTCGTCAGGATCGCCGCGGTCGACTGGGACTGCACCAGCCGTTCGGCGATGCGGGCCCGCAGCCGTGACATCGGCACGCGCCGCTCCGGCCGGTCGCCGAGCAGATTGTCGATGTCGACCCCCGCGGGCAGCGGCACATCGGTCCGTGCCGCGGGCCGTGCAGCGGCGGCCTGCACCGCACCGACCACGTCTTCCTTGGTCACCCTGCCACCACGGCCGGTGCCCGCCACCTGCGCGAGATCGACGTTGTGGTCGGCGGCGATCTTCTTGGCCGCCGGCATCGCCACGACGCCGGCAGGTACCGTCGGTGCAGCCTTGGGCGGCACCGCTTCCGGTTTCGGGGCTGGCGCGGCAGCGGGCTTCGGCGCGGGCGCCTTTTCCGCCTTGGCCGCCGGAGCCGCACCGGCCTCGGCCTTCGCCTCCGTGTCGATGGTCGCGATCACCTCGTCGGCGACGACCGTGCTGCCGTCGTCCTTCGACACGCTGACCAGGACGCCTGCCGCCGGAGCGGGCAGTTCGAGCACGACCTTGTCGGTCTCGATGTCGATCAGGTTCTCGTCGCGCTGCACGAACTCACCGGGCTTCTTGTGCCAGGTGAGCAGCGTGGCCTCGGCTACCGATTCCGACAGGGCTGGCACCCTCACTTCGATCAACATGCGATTGCTCCGTGTACGGTTCCTGGTTCGGGAAGGTTCGAGCGGGTGGTCCGCTTCTCGTGACTTTGTGCCGGGTGAGACTCAAGCCGCCCGGTTCAGCGCCGCGTCGATCACGGCCTTCTGACGCTGGTTGTGCAGGGCCAGATAGCCGCCGGCCGGCGACGCGCTGGATGCCCGCAGCGCGTACTGCAGTTTCTGATCCGGCCGCATATGGCGCAGCAGGTAATGCTGGATGCGGTGCCACGCTCCCTGGTTGCCGGGCTCTTCCTGGCACCACACCACTTCGTCGGCCGCCGGATAGCGGTCGATCTCGGCCTTGAACTCGTCGTGCGGGAACGGGTAGAGCTGTTCGATCCGCACTACCGCCACATCGGTCTGCTTGCGCTCGCGCCGCGCGGCCATCAGGTCGTAGTAGACCTTGCCGCTGCAGAACACGACCCGCTTCACTTTCTTCGGATCGAGCGTCTCGGCTTCCGGAATGACCGGCTGGAATCGACCGGTCGCCAACTCTTCGAGACTGGACACCGACTCCTTGTGCCGCAGCATGCTCTTCGGGCTCAGAATGACCAGCGGCTTGCGATACGGCCGCAGCATCTGTCGCCGCAGCAGGTGGAACATCTGCGCCGGGGTCGACGGCACGACGACCTGCATGTTGTAGTCGGCGCACAGCTGCAGGAATCGCTCGATGCGGGCCGACGAATGCTCCGGCCCCTGGCCTTCGTAGCCGTGCGGGAGCATCAGCGTGAGGCCGCACAGGCGCCCCCACTTCACTTCGCCGGACGCGATGAACTGGTCGATCACCACCTGCGCGCCGTTGGTGAAATCGCCGAACTGTGCTTCCCAGACCACCAATTCGTCCGGCGACGCGGTCGCGTAGCCATACTCGAATCCGAGCACCGCTTCCTCGGACAATGTGGAATCGATCACCAGGAAATCAGGCTGGTTCTCGGCCAGCTTCTGCAGGGGCACATGGGTGCCGGCGTCCCAGCGCTCCCGGTTCTGGTCGTGCAGCACGGCGTGGCGATGGAAGAACGTGCCGCGACCGGAGTCCTGCCCCGAGATGCGAATGCCATAACCCTGCTTCAGCAGTCCGGCATAGGCCAGCGTTTCGGCCATCCCCCAATCGAGCGGCATCTTGCCGAGCCCCATCTGCCGGCGGTCGGCGATGACCTTCTCG
>JAHCKV010000326.1 GCA_026125595.1 Burkholderiales bacterium
GTTTCAGGAGCTGGCCGCCAGCATCCAGAGTTGGTTGCGGGAGCAGATGCCGCGCTGGCGCGACAGTCATCCCGGTGTCGAAGAGATGCATGTGGCCGTGATGGGGTGCGTCGTGAACGGTCCGGGCGAGAGCAAGCACGCCAACATCGGCATCAGCCTGCCCGGTTCCGGCGAGACGCCGGTGGCCCCGGTATTCGTCGACGGCCGCAAGACTGTCACGCTGAAGGGCGAGCGCATCGCCGAGGAATTCCAGCAGATCGTCGAAGACTATGTGCAGACCCGCTACGGTCGTGGAGTGGCCGCACGAAGCAACGACGAGACCGCCATCGCCGGTTGACCGGCCCCATCCCCGATTTCCATGAGCGAGACCATCCAGGCCATCCGCGGCATGAACGACGTGCTGCCGGACGAAGCACCCGTTTGGGAGTTCTTCGAAGACACCGTGCGCGCATGGCTGCAGCGTTACGGCTACCGGCAGATCCGTCTGCCGATCGTCGAGAAGACCGAACTGTTCGTGCGATCCATCGGCGAAGTCACCGACATCGTCGAGAAAGAGATGTATACCTTCACCGATCGGCTGAACGGCGAAAGTCTCACGTTGCGACCGGAAGGCACGGCCGCCTGCGTTCGGGCAGCGTTGCAGCACAACCTCCTGTACGGCGGTGGCCAGCGGTTGTGGTATGCGGGGCCGATGTTCCGGCACGAACGACCACAGAAGGGGCGTTACCGGCAGTTCCACCAAGTTGGAGTCGAGGCGCTGGGCTACGCCGGGCCCGATGTCGATGCCGAGCACATGATCATGACGGCTCGGCTGTGGCGCGATCTCGGTCTCGACGACGTCGTGCTCGAGCTGAACTCGCTGGGTTCCGCGGAGGCGCGGACGCGGTATCGCGCTCGGCTCGTGCAGTATTTCGAGCGGCACGCCGCCGATCTCGACGAGGATTCGAAACGGCGCATGACGACCAATCCGCTGCGGGTGCTCGACAGCAAGAACCCGGCGATGCAGCCGATCGTCGAGGCAGCACCGCAGCTGCTGGACGATCTGGACACTGAATCGGCGACGCATTTCGACGATGTGCGGCGTCTGCTGGGTCACGCGGGCGTGCCGTACCGGATCAACCCGCGGCTGGTGCGCGGTCTCGACTACTACAACCGGACCGTGTTCGAGTGGGTCACGACCCGGCTCGGCGCGCAGGGAACGGTGTGTGCCGGCGGACGCTACGACGGACTGGTCACGCAGATCGGCGGCAAGGCGGCACCCGCCTGCGGATTCGCCATGGGTGTGGAGCGGCTGATCGCGCTGGTGGCCGATAGCGGCCGTCGGATCGATGCGGTCCCGCCGGATGTCTACGTGGTGTGGAGTGGCAACGGCACCGAGGCCCACGCGTGGAAGACGGCCGAAGCCTTGCGTGATCGGGGCGGGCGGGTCGTGCTGCATGCCGGCGGCGGCAGCTTCAAGTCGCAGATGAAACGCGCGGACGCCAGCGGTGCCGTCTACGCGGTCGTGATCGGTGAGGACGAAGTGGCAAGCGGCGACATCTCGATCAAGCCGTTGCGGGAAGAGGCATCCCAGCAGCGGCTCGGTGTCGAGGCGTTCGCGGACCGGTACCTGAAAAAAAACAGCGGAGGCATCTGACGTGGCGGTCTACGATCTCGAAGAACAGGAAAGCATCGACGCGCTGAAAGCGTGGTGGCGGCAGTACGGCCGGCTGGTCATCGCCGCCGTGGTCGCGTTCGTGCTGGGCGTCGGCGGCATTCAAGGCTGGCGCTACTGGCAGACGCAGCAAGGATTGAAGGCGGCGGCGTTGTACGGCGAACTGGAAGAAGCGGTCCGTCTGAACGACGCGAAGCGCACCGATGAACTGGCCCGGCAGGTCATCGCCGATTTCGGTCGGACGACATATGGTGCCAAGGCCGCACTGTTGTCGGCGCGTGTCGCATTGGATGCCGGTGACGCCAAATTGGCCGAAGAGCGGCTGCGTTGGGCCGCCGACCGCGCGCGGGACGAACAGACGCGCGCGCTCGCGAACCTGCGCTTGTCGGCACTGTTGCTGGACGGCAAGCAGTACGATGACGCGTTGAAAGTGCTGTCGGTCGCCCATCCTGAACCGTTTTCCGCGTTGTTCGCGGATGCTCGGGGTGACGTCCTCGTAGCCCAGGGCAAGATGGGCGAGGCCCGCACGGCGTATCAGGCGGCGCTGGACAAGCTGCCGAAATCGGCGGGCTATCGCAATCTGGTGGAAATCAAGCGCGACGCGTTGGGTGACGGTCAGTGAGCCTGGTGAATGCGATGGGACGATGGCTGCCGCTGTGGGTCATGCTCGGCGCGCTGCTCGCGGGCGGATGTGCGAGTGATTCCGGGCCGAAGCCGGCCGAACTGAAGCCGTTCAAGGAGCAGGCACAGGCCAAGGTGGCTTGGCGCTATTCGGTCGGCGACTCCGGACCCTACGTGTTTTCACCGGTGATCTGGGACGGCGATGTGTTCGTCGCCGCGACCGGGGGCACGCTCGCGCGCGTCGATGCGCGCAACGGCAAGGCACGGTGGCGCATCAATACCAAGGTGAAATTGTCCGGCGGTGTCGAAGCGCGCGACGGACTGGTGATCGTCGGCAGCACGAAGGGCGCGGTGCTGGCTTTCGGACTGGACGGCAAACCGCTGTGGCAGGTGCAGATATCCAGCGAGAGTCTCGGTCCCGCGTCGATTGCCGATGGCACCGTGGTTGTCCGCAGCGGCGATGGCCGGGTCCATGGACTCGACGCCGCCACCGGAGCGCGTCGCTGGGAGTACATCGCGACCGTCCCGCCGCTGCTGATCCGCACGCCGGCCGGTGTGGCGATCGACAGGGGCGCGGTCTACGCGGGCTTGCCAGGCGGCAAGATGGTCGCGCTGTCCCTGGTGTCTGGCGGATTGCTGTGGGAAGCCGCCGTCTCCCAGCCCAAGGGCGACAGTGAACTGGAGCGTGTGACCGACGTCGTGAGCGTTCCCATCGCCGAAGACAACCGCGCTTGCGCCATTTCATTCCAGGGGCGCATCGCATGCTTCGACACGCAACGCGGCTCGCTGGCTTGGGCGCGCAACGCGTCGGGGACCGGCGGTCTCGGCGCCGACGAAAAAGCGTTCTACTACGTCGACGAGGCGTCCAGCGTGCATGCGATCGACCGCGATAGCGGCGCGAGCCTGTGGAAGCTCGACACGCTGGCCTATCGCGGACTCGGAGCGCCCGGCGCCGCCGGTCGTTACGTCGCTGTCGGAGACTTCGACGGTTATCTGCACTTCCTCGATCGTGACGACGGCACCATCGCGGCGCGGTTGTCGACCGATGGGGGGCCGATCACCGCGGCGCCGTTGGGCGTGGGGCCTGGCAATCTGCTGGTGCAGACCCGCGAAGGTTCGTTGTATGCGGTGACGGTTCGCTGAGCCCGTTCCCGTGAAGCCGACACTCGTACTGGTAGGTCGTCCCAACGTCGGCAAGTCGACGCTGTTCAATCGGTTGACCCGGTCGCGCGACGCCATCGTGCACGACCAGCCCGGCCTGACGCGGGACCGTCACTATGGTCAGGGACGGGTCGGTGGCAAGCCGTACATCGTCGTGGATACCGGCGGCCTCGAGCCGGTGGCGACCGAGGGCATCCTGCACGAGATGGCCCGGCAGACGCTGCAGGCCGTGGACGAGGGCGATGCGATCATTTTCCTGGTCGATGCGCGCCAGGGCCTGACCCCGCAGGATCGAGCGATCGCCGACCGCCTGCGGCGTAGCGGCAAGCGGTTGTGGCTGGTCGTCAACAAGGCCGAGGGCATGCGGACCGGGCTCGCGGAAGCCGAGTTCCACGAGCTGGGGCTGGGCGAACCGATTCCCATTTCGGCTTCCCACGGCGACGGCGTCGCCGAACTCGTCGATGCCGTGCTGTCCCACGTGCCGTATGTCGACGAAGAAACCGAACTGGACCATCCGAAGATCGCGGTGGTCGGGCGCCCCAACGTCGGCAAGTCCACGCTGGTCAACGCGCTGCTCGGTGAAGAACGGATGATCGCGTTCGACCAGCCCGGCACGACCCGCGACAGCATTCACGTGCAGTTCGAACGCAACGGCAAGGGCTACACGCTGATCGACACCGCCGGGGTCCGTCGGCGCGGCAAGGTCGAGGAAGCCGTCGAGAAGTTCTCGGTCATCAAGACGTTGCAATCCATCGAGGATGCGAACGTCGTGGTGCTGGTGCTCGATGCGCAACAGGATGTTTCCGATCAGGATGCGCATCTGGCCGGCTTCATCGTCGAGGCTGGGCGTGCGCTCGTCGTCGCGATCAACAAGTGGGACGGTCTCGACAACGAGAAACGGGACCGCATCAAGCGCGACTATGCGCGCAAGCTGAATTTTCTCGGGTTCGCGCGCGTGCATCACATCTCGGCGCTGCGCGGCTCCGGGCTGGGTGGCGTGATGCAGTCGATCGACGCAGCGTTTGCGGCGGCGATGGCGAAGTTGCCGACGCCGCGCCTGACCCGTGT
>JAHCKV010000327.1 GCA_026125595.1 Burkholderiales bacterium
AGCGGTCCGCACGGACCACGACATCCCACTCGCCGGCCGCGAGACCGGCGGACAGCGCGAAATTGCCGATGGCGTCATAGCCGTCGCCGGCACCCAGCGCGTTGGTCCGGCGCACTTCGCCCAGCCGCACGTCGGTGCCGACGTCCAGGATCTGGTCGCGCGACAGCCACACCTCGTCGTACCAGTACGATGCATTGGTGCGATTGCCGCCCAGGTTCTCGACACGCCACTGCACGGCCAGTGTTTCGCCGGCCTCGGCTTGCGGCGGTGCCGTCAGCGACACGACCTGGAGATCGGCCGTGTCGCGGGTGATCGTCATCTCGACGCCGCCGCGTGTGTTGTTGTTCTCGACCCCTTCGACGACAGATCCGCCGGCATCGGTGACCGCGAACAGCCGATAGGTGCCGGACAAGCCCAGCGGCAACGACACGGTTTCGTTGCGGGTGTACGTGGCGCCGGCGACCAGCGCGGCGCCCCGGACGAACTCGCCGAGCAGCACGTCGTCGCCGTTGCCGAGCACGCCGTCGACCGACGCGTAGATGCGGTCGACCCAGCGGGTCGATACCGTGGTGCCGGTGCCGGCGTTGCGGACATCCCACGACAGCACGACCTCGCGACCCGCCGCACCGGTGGCCGGAGCCTCGAACCGGTCCACGACCAGGTCCGCCGGCCGCTGCAGCACGGCCACGGTCTGCGTCGACGCGACGACGTTGTTGTCGTTGTCGAGTTCGAACACTTCGTTGCCGCTGTCGGTATGGATCAGCAGGTAGAACGCGCCTTCGAGATCGAACGGCACGGTCAGGTCGACGTGCCGGTCGTAGAAACCGTCCACCGGCAGCGCGCCACCGTGCCGGAACGAACCGATCAGCCGGTCACCGGCGTCGAGCACGGAGTCGGTGGACAGATAGAATCCATCGGTCCACACGGCGTTCGGTGTCGCGGTGGCACCGTAGTTCACGACGCGATAGTCGATGCCGAGCGTCGTGCCGGCGATCACGTCGACCGCCGTGGCGATGGAATCCACTTCGAGATCGGGCGGCGGCGTCAGCAGGACGTTGATCGGCGTCGCGTCGAAACCGACGTTGTTGCCTTCGTAGACGTGCTCGTAGACGGTGTTCGCGACATCGGTCCGCACCAGCACGTAGTACGGGCCGGAGATGCCCACCGGCAATTGCGCGGTCAGGTTGCCGGTGTAGGTGTCACCGGCATCGAGCGCGCCGGCACGATGGAACTGGCCCAGCTGCACATCGCTCGCGTCCAGCACTTCGTCGGTGGACAGGAACGCGCGATCGGTCCATGCCGTGGCCGCCGTGCGGCCGTCACCGGCGTTGACGATCGTCCACGTGAGATTGACCGGCTGGCCGGAGAAGGCCTGGGGCGGCGCGTTGACGCTTTCGACCTGCAGATCGGGCGGCGGCGTCAGTCGCACACGCGTCAGATCGGACGAGGTGATGTTGTCGTTCTCGAGGGCACCCTCTTCCACCGCATCGTAGTAGTCGGTACGCACCAGGAAGCGGAAGTTGCCGTCCAGTCCGTCCGGCAGCGTGACGGTCAACTGCGACGCATAGGCCTCGCCGGCATCGAGGAAGCTCGGATTCGCGACCTGCCCCAGGTACACGTCGGCGTCATCCAGCACGTCGTCCAGCGACAGCCAGACCTGGTCATACCAGACCGGTGCGCTGGTCGCGCCGGTGCCGGGGGTGGTGACGACCCATTCGACCAGCGTCGGCTGGCCGGAGAACGGTTCGGTCGGCGGCGTGACCTCGGTGACCTGCAGGTTCGCCAGCGGCGCCTGCACGATGCGCATCGCGCGATCGTCGACCGACACGTTGTTGTTCTCGCCCTGGTACTCGCCGATGGTGTTGTTGGCGTCGGTACGGATCACGACCCAGCGATTGCCCGACATCGCCAGCGGCAGATCGATGGCCTGCGTGCGGGTCACGGATTCGCCGGCCGCCAGACGTCCTTCGAACGTGAACGAACCGAAGAACGTGTCGGCGCCGATCTGCGCATCACCCGACAGGTAGATCTGATCGACCCACGAGCCTTCGATGTCGGCCGTGCCCTGGTTGGTCAGCGTCCACGTGATCGGCACGGACTGCCCCGACAGCGCGTCGAGCGGAGCGGTGATCGAGGACACCACGAGGTCTGCCAACGGCGGCACGACGAGCGTCGTCGGCACGTCGTCGACCGTGCGATTGTTCGCTTCGCCGCCGAACTCGAAGTGCTGGTTGGTATCGTCGGTGTTCACGATGAACCGGCGTTGGCCCGCGACGTCGATCGGCAGATTCACACGGACCACGCGTTCCAGCGATTCGCCGACCGCAAGCTCGCCGTCATAGCTGAAGCGACCCAGATAGCGGTCGAGATCGCTGCCGCCCGCGGTGGACAGGTACAGCGCATCGGTCCAACCCGTGACGGCGGCGGCACCCTGGTTCGTGATGGTCCAGCGGATCTCGACTTCGCCACCGGTGAATGCGTTGAGTGGTGCCGTGATGTCGCTGACGACGAGATCGGGCGTCGGCGGCATCGTGACATCCAGCGACTGGCTGCCGACGTTGTTGGTCTCGTCGAACTCGCGCTGCTGGCTGCCGTTGTCGCTGCGCACCAGCACGTAGTACGTGCCGGTACCGAACGTCTGGTTCAGTGGCAGCGTCGTCGTGAGCGTTCCGGTGTACGTGCCGTCGATCGCCAACGCCCCGGCCGAGTATGTGAAATCGCCCAGATAGATGTCGTCGCCGCCCATCGTGGCGTCGCGGGACAGCCAGACACGGTCGTACCAGTTGCCGCCGTCGGTCGCTTGCACACCGGCGTTGCGGCCCGTCCATTCGATGGTGATCGGCGAGCCGAACGCGCCGTCATCGACGTCGATCGAATCGATGCGCAGATCGGGCAGGATCGGATCGGACACGACCATCGGCACGTCGTCGGCCTGCTGGTTGTTGTTCTCGCCGGTGGGTCCCTCGTAGTACTGCCCGTCGGCCTCGGTGACGACGATGATGCGGCGGTTGCCGAGCTGGCCGACCGGCAGCGTGACGACGACCGTCCGCTCGAGCGACTCACCGACGCCCAGCGCGGTCGTCGACGCCAGCGTGCCGAGGTAGCGGCTGGTCGACGTGCCATCGGCATTGCTCAGATAGAAATAGTCGCGCCAGCCGCCGGTCGTGGCGGCGTCACCCTGGTTGGTGACGGTGTATGTGAACTCCACCGGCCGGCCGGTGAAACCTTCGGCCGGGGCTTCGATGTCGGTGACGACCAGATCGGGCAGCGGGGGCAAGCCGATCACGATCGCGCGATCGTCGGCGCGGCTGTTGTTCTGCTCGCCGTTGCGCTCGTAGATCTCGCCCCATGCATCCGTGGTCACGGTGATCCGCCGGTTGCCGGGACGATCGACCGGCAGCGTGACGGTCATCGTGCGCGTGATGGATTCACCGGCGTCGAGCGTTCCGGTGTAACGCAGCTCGCCGATGTAGGCGTCGTTGGTCGTGCTGTTGGCGCGCGACAGATACAGATAGTCGACCCAGTTCGACGCCGCGGCCGAACCGTTGTTGGTGATCGTCCATTCGACGATGACTTCGGTGCCGGATTCCGCGGTCTCGGGCGCCGTGATGTCGCCGACGGTGAGATCTGCCGTGGGCCGCGCAGTGACGGTGATCGCGGTGGCCGACGTGTTGTTGTTCTCGACGGTTTCGCGACGATAGTTGTAGGCGTCGCGAACCACGAGGATGAAGTACTCGCCGGTCCCGAAGTCGTCGCGCAATGGCAGTGTGACGTCCATGGATTGCGCGTACGTCTCGCCCGGATCGAACGGCGTCGGGCTCACGTAACGATCACCGAGAAGGATGTCGCCGCTGTTGTATTGGGTGTCCCGCGACAGGTATACCGAGTCGTACCAATAGCTGCCGAGCGTGAGATCGCCGACGTTCTCACCGGTCCATTCGATGGTGATGACTTCACCGAAATCGGCCTCGGACACCGTCTCGTGGTCGCCGATCAGATCGGGCAGCGGCGGATTGGAAACCGTCAGCAGCGTGCTGCTCTCGGTCCGGTTGTTGAACTCGCCATCGAGCTCCGCGATGTAGTCGTACACATCGGTAATGACTGCGACCCGGTACGTGCCGACGACATCGATCGGCAGGAAGACGTCCTGCGAGCGCGTCGTGCTGCCGCCGGCATCGAGGCCGCCGTTGTAGTAGTAGTCGGACAGCACGATCTCGGCACCGGTGACGTCGTTCACCAGCAGCACGCGGTCGTACCACGCACGAGTCGTCGCGACTTCGCCGGTGTTGGACACCATCCAGGTCACGCGGACCGATCCGCCGTTCAGTGCGTCCGCGGGGACCGTCACGTCGGAGACTTCCAGATCCGGCACCGGCGGCACGGTCATGTCGATGGCTTCGGTGCCGGTGTTGTTGCTTTCGTCGACCTCGTCCAGGTAGTTCCAGACGTCGCTGACGACGATCAGGTAATTGGTGCCTGCCG
>JAHCKV010000328.1 GCA_026125595.1 Burkholderiales bacterium
TTCCAGCACCCATGCCGCACTTTCCTTCTCGTTGGCGGCGAGCTGCTTGTACTGCTCCAGCAGTTCCTTCGAACCCAGGTTCGCGTAGGGGCCCGCGTCCCATTTCACCTTCAACGCCTTGGCGGCCTTGACCGCGGTCGGGAAGCGATCGGCGACGGCAACGACCCAGCCGGTGCACTTGCCGAACGAATCGTCGATCTTCACGGCCTTGATGAAGCCCGGGATCTTCTTCGCTTCCGAGTCATCGATGGACAGGACCTTCGAGGCGTAGCGCGTCTTCGGCACCACCAGCGAGCCGTACACCATGTTCGGCAGCGAGACGTCGATGCCGTATTTGGCCTGCCCGTTGGTCTTCGGCGGAATGTCCAGCGATTCCAGCGACTGGCCGATGATCTTGTACTGGCCGCGGGGTTTGAGAGGGATGTTGCGGAAGTCGTCCGGATACGAAAACTTCTTGTCGATGCGGACTTTCTGCAGGATCTCGCCGTAGCCGATCGAGCGGCCGGTCGCCTTGCTGACCACGCGGCCGTTCTCGGCGAAGCAGTCGTCCACCGCTACGCCGAGCACCGTGGCGCCGGCTTCGGTCAGTGCGATGCGGCCCGCCGCTCCGGCGCGGGCGACCCGGTCGAACTCCGTCGTGATGCTGCCGCTGTTGACGGTGTACGCGAGGCCGTAGATCGCGAAGTTCTCGACGCTCTCGAACGGCGTGTCGAGCCGGACATCTTCCCAGCGCACTTCCAGTTCTTCGGCGATGATCTGCGCGAGGCCGGTGCCCACGTGCTGGCCCATCTCGGTCTTCACGATGTGCATCGTGGTCTTGCCGTCCGGCGTGATCGTGAACCAGATGGACGGCGTATAGGCTTCGGTGACCGGCGTCATCGCGGCTTCCGCCGTCGCGCCACCGAGCAGCTTGGGCGCGAGCCCGATGCTGAAATAGGCGCCGGCGGCCGTGGCGGTGGACCGGACCAGGAATTGTCGGCGTGTCAGGCCGCGTTCGATGGGTTCTCCCATGTCAGACCCCTTCCTTCAGGATTTCGGAGGCGCGCTTGACGGCACCGACAATGCGCGAATAGGTGGCGCAGCGGCACAGGTTGCCGTTCATGCCGTCGACGATCTCCTTGTCGGTCGGCGTCGGGTTCACCGCCAGCAGCGCGGCGGCCTGCATGATCTGTCCCGACTGGCAGTAGCCGCACTGGGGCACCTGATGCTCGATCCACGCTTTCTGCACGGCGTGCGTGTTGGCCGGATGCAGACCTTCGATGGTCGTGATCAGCGCGTTGGCCGGCAGGCTCTGCAACTGGACCTGACAGGATCGAACGGGCAACCCGTTCACATGCACCGTACAGGATCCGCACAGCCCCATGCCGCAGCCATATTTGGTGCCGGTGAGGCGCAGGTCTTCGCGCAGGACCCAGAGCAGCGGCGTATCCGGTGGGGCGTCCGCGAAAAAGCTCTGGCCGTTGACTGTGAGCTGGGGCATGGGGCTACCTCCTGGGGTTCGAGGGCAATCGGCGATGAAACTCGGGCGCGCGCGATCTTCGACCGCAACCGTCGAGAGTCCGGCAAGTGTGCGCGTCGACTCGCCGGTGTGCATCCGACGAAAGGACGAACGTCGATACCACGGGTGGGTGCCGCGCCACCCCTGATCGGGGGACTGCGGGGTCGTACTTTCGGGTGAGTCGCGCCGGGATCGGCGCGGGTCAGAACTTCACGAGCCCGCGCCGCGCCGCGAGCGCGATGGCCTCGGCACGGCTGGTCACGTCGAGCTTGGTGAACAGGCTCTTCACATGGCTTTTCACGGTGCTCTCGCTGATGCACAGCGTCTGGCCGATGGCCTTGTTGCTCTTGCCTTCGGCGAGCAGGCCGAGGATCTGCACCTCGCGATCGGTCAGCGCTTCTTCCTGAACGCGCAACGCGAGTTTGGCCGCGATCTTCGATTGCACGTAGGCCTGGCCATCGTGGACGACGCGGATGCACTGAAACAGCTCTTCCGGCTGCACGTCCTTCAACAGATAGGCTTTCGCTCCGGCGCGCAGTCCGGCGTAGACATCTTCGTCGTGATCGTACGTTGTCAGCACGATGATCGCGGCCTTCGGATCGGCCGCGCGAATCTGCCGGATCGCCTCGAGCCCGTCGACATGGGGCATCCGCAGATCCATCAGCACGACGTCGGGCCGCAATTGCCGCCACATGGCGACCGCTTCGGCCCCATCGCCGGCTTCGCCGATGACCGTGGTCGCATCCTCCATGTCGATGATGGCGGCGAGGCCGCGCCGGACCAGGGAATGGTCGTCGGCGATGAGGACACGGATCGGTGGATTCTTCATGGGTATGCGAGGGTGAGAAATCAGCGCCCTGCCGGCGGGTTCGGCACGCAGACCTGCACGCGGGTGCCGCGGCCGGGTGCGCTGTCGATGTGCAGTCGGGCGCCGAGCCGGCCGGCGCGTTCGCGCATGCCGACGAGTCCGAAGCCGTCATGGCGGCCGTCCGGGTCGAAGCCGACGCCGTCGTCGGCGATGGTCAGGCAGACGGCGTCGGCGCGAAAGTCCAGTGTCAGCACGACTTCCCGCGCGCGCGTGTGCTTGAGTACGTTCGTGATGGATTCCTGCGCGATGCGCAGCAATTCGACTTCGGCTTCACGGGCGATGGACCGGCGTTCGCCGATCAGCAGCACGCGGCCCTGCGTGACGCCGGTAGCGCCGACGCGCTGCACGAGCGTGTCCAGCGCCTGCAGGATGTCGGCGTTCTGCAGCGTGTCGGGCCGCAACGCGCGGACCGACAGCCGGGCTTCCTCGAGCCCACCCTGCGCGAGGCGCCGCGAATGTTCGATGTGTTCCAGCGCCAGCGGCACGTTCTGCTTCTTCAGTGCGCGGCTCGATGCTTCGAGGTTCAGCACCACGCCGGTGAAACCCTGGGCCAGCGTATCGTGGATGTCCCGCGCAATGCGGTTGCGTTCGTCGAGGATCGCGGCCTGCCGCGCCTGTTCGCCGAGCCGTGCCATCTGGATCGCCAGCGTCGCCTGGCCGGCCAGCGCTTCGGCCATCCGGATCTTGCTCTCCATCTCCATCGCATCCATGCGGCTGCTGCGGATGCAGAGCCATCCCACCGTTTCGCTGCCGAGGATCATCGGCACCGTCAGCAACGCGCGTACGCCGAGCGACATGATGTAGGCGCGCGTCTCTTCCGGCAGGCCGGAGACTTCGTGGGCCAGCACGTAGGTCTCGGCATGTTCGCCGGGGAACGTGCCCGACGGCACACCGCCGACCCGCGGCGGATGCTGGACCGCCGGATGGCGCGATTCCACCGCCGGGATGATCCGCGATTCCACATACTCCAGATGCAGGCGCGCCGTGCCTTCGATCTGCCCCGGGAACCACAGCGTGCCGCCGACGCCGTCCAGTTGATCGACGGTGGCTTTCAGCACATGGCCGAGAAACCGGTCGAGGTTCGATTCGCTGGCCAGGAAGCTCAGCGACTGGATCAGCATCTCCGACTGGCCGCGGGCCAGTTCCTCGGCGAGGCGGCGCTGGGCGATTTCCAGCTCCAGCACCTTGTTCTCCTGACCGAGCTGCCACGCGCGCGACATCGCGGTGCCCAGCCGGGTCCGCTGTGCCGCGAGTTCGCGGGTCAGCGCATCGATGCGCGCTTCGAGCGCGCCGACCCGATCCGGCTGAGCGCGATCGTCCGATGCGGGCGCGGGGAGGTTCATGACGATGATCCTGACGAGAGGGGGCGATGCGCCGGCCGTGGCGGACTGCCACCGGCGCGATGGCCATGTCTGATAGGCTACATCCAACTTCGATCCCGCAGTGCAAATGCCCGGGCCGCGCGTCGGTCCGCGGCGCACCTCCCCTCCCTCCTTTCTTCCCATGCGCTATCACGATCTCCGCGATTTCATCGGCCAACTGGAACGGCAGAACGAGTTGAAGCGGGTCGGTGTCGAGGTGGCGCCACGGTTGGAGATGACGGCGATCTGCGACCGCGTATTGCGTCGCGCCGGACCGGCGATCCTGTTCGAACGGCCGACCGGATTCGGCATCCCGGTGCTCGCCAATCTGTTCGGCACGCCGCGGCGCGTTGCGTTGGGCATGGGGGAGGAATCGGTGGAAGCGCTGCGTGAAGTGGGCAAGCTGCTGGCATATCTGAAGGAGCCCGAGCCGCCCAAGGGTCTGAAGGACATGTGGGACAAGCTTCCCGTGCTGAAGCAGGTGCTCAACATGGCGCCGAAAGTGGTGTCGAGCGCGCCCTGCCACGAGATCGTCTGGGAAGGCGGCGATGTCGATCTGGCGCGTCTCCCGATCCAGACCTGCTGGCCCGGCGATGCCGGTCCGCTGATCACGTGGGGACTCACGGTCACGCGGGGCCCGCGCAAGACGCGCCAGAACCTCGGCATCTACCGGCAGCAGGTGATCGGCCGCAACAAAGTGATCATGCGCTGGCTGGCGCATCGCGGCGGTGCGCTGGATTTCCGTGAGCACGGG
>JAHCKV010000329.1 GCA_026125595.1 Burkholderiales bacterium
CTTGTCGCGGACCACCTCCATCTCGAACTCCTTCCAGCCGATCAGCGATTCCTCGATCAACAGTTCGTTGGTCGGCGAGGCTTCCAGGCCGCGGTCGCAGATCGCGACGAATTCCTCGCGGTTGTAGGCGATGCCACCGCCGGAGCCGCCCAGCGTGAACGAGGGCCGGATGATGGTCGGAAATCCCACGGCCGCCTGCACCTGCAAGGCTTCTTCCAGCGAATGGGCGATGGCGGACCGCGCCGAACCGAGTCCGATCCGCGTCATCGCGACCTTGAACTTCTCGCGATCCTCGGCCTTGTCGATGGCCTCGCGCGAAGCGCCGATCATCTCGACACCGTACTTCTCCAGCACGCCGTGCTTGGCCAGGTCGAGCGCGCAGTTGAGCGCCGTCTGCCCACCCATGGTCGGCAGCAGTGCATCCGGCCGTTCCTGGGCGATGATCTTCTCGATCATCTGCCACGTGACCGGCTCGATGTACGTGACGTCGGCCATCTCCGGGTCGGTCATGATCGTGGCCGGATTGGAGTTGACCAGGATGACCTTGTAGCCCTCTTCGCGCAGCGCCTTGCAGGCCTGGGCGCCGGAATAGTCGAACTCGCAGGCCTGGCCGATGACGATGGGGCCGGCGCCGATGATCAGGATGCTGTGGATGTCGGTGCGTTTTGGCATGGGGTCTCGCAGCGACGGGGGGCGGCGACCCGGAGGGGTCACCGGCCACCGGTCACCTGTGTTTTTTCTCCATCAGGCCTACGAAGCGGTCGAACAGATAGCCGACATCGTGGGGCCCGGGACTTGCCTCCGGATGACCCTGGAAGCAGAAGGCCGGCACGTCGGTCCGCGCGAAGCCCTGCAGCGAACCGTCGAACAGCGACACATGGGTCACGCGGGCGTTGGCCGGCAGGCTCGCCGGATCCACGGCGAACCCGTGGTTCTGGCTGGTGATCATCACGCGGCCGGTATCGAGGTCCTGCACCGGGTGATTGGCGCCATGGTGACCGAACTTCATCTTCAGCGTCTTCGCACCACTGGCCAGGCCCATCAACTGGTGACCGAGGCAGATGCCGAACATCGGGATCGCGGCGTCGAACAGCTCGCGGATCGCGCGGATCGCGTAGTCGCAGGGCTCCGGATCGCCCGGTCCGTTGGACAGGAAGATGCCGTCGGGCTTCAGCGCCAGCGCATCGGCTGCGGTGGCCTGGGCCGGCAGCACGGTGATCCGGCACTGGCGCCCGGCCAGCAGCCGCAGGATGTTGCGCTTCACGCCGTAGTCGTAGGCCACGACGTGGAATTTCGTGTCGCGGGTGCGGCCGTAGCCGACGCCCAGCTTCCAGTCGGTTTCGGTCCATTCGTAGGGCTGCTCGCAGGACACGACCTTCGCCAGGTCCATGCCGGCGAGGCCGGGAAAAGCCCGCGCGGCCGCCAGGGCCTTCGCTTCGTCGACGTCGCCCGCCATCAGACAACCGCTCTGGGCGCCCTTCTCGCGAAGAATGCGGGTGAGCTTGCGGGTATCGATGCCGGCGATGGCCGGCACGCCTTCGTCACGCAGGTAGGACGACAGGTCGCGCGTCATCCGGAAGTTGCTGGGCCGGATGGGCAGTTCGCGGACCACGAGGCCGGCGGCGTGGATGCGGGCCGCCTCGACATCTTCGGGATTGACGCCGGTATTGCCGATGTGCGGATAGGTGAGGGTGACGATCTGCCGGCTGTACGAGGGATCGGTGAGGATCTCCTGATAACCGGACATCGCGGTGTTGAACACCACCTCACCCGCCGTCAGGCCCGGGGCGCCGATGGATCGCCCCCGGAACACCGTCCCATCGGCGAGCGCAAGGATAGCGGGCGCGGATTCGGACACGGGTCTTGAAACTCCTGGGGAAGGCCCGGATTCGGGCACGAGATACGCCAAGCGGGAGGGCGCTCGCGCGCCTCTCCCGCCTGGAAACGTTACGAATTGTACGCGCGGCAGCCGGTTTCTTCAATCCGCCGGACACCGCCGCGCCGTTCTACCGCGTCATCGCAGGCCGAGCACGTCCTGCATGTCGAACAAGCCGCTCGGTCGGTCGGCCAGAAACCTCGCCGCCCGCAACGCGCCCATCGCGAACGTCGCGCGGCTGGACGCCTTGTGCGTGATCTCGACCCGCTCACCGATGCCGGCGAACATCACCGTGTGATCGCCGACGATGTCGCCACCGCGCATCGTCGCGAAGCCGATGGTCGACGGCTTGCGTTCGCCGGTCACGCCTTCGCGGCCATAGATCGCATCGTTCTCCAGTGTGCGCCCGAGGGCCGCGGCGACGACTTCGCCCATCCGCAGCGCGGTGCCCGAAGGCGCATCGACCTTGTGTCGATGGTGGGCTTCGACGATCTCGATATCGTAGCCGTCGCTCAACGCACGGGCCGCCAGATCGAGCAACTTCAGCGTGACGTTGACGCCGACACTCATGTTCGGCGCCATGACGATCGCCACGCGCTCGGCCGCCGCGGCGATGCGCTGCTTCTGTTCCGCCGAGAACCCGGTCGTGCCGATGACCAGCTTCACCCCGTGCCGCAGGCAGGCGTCCAGATGCTCCAGGGTTCCTTCCGGGCGCGTGAAATCGATCAGCACGCCGGCACCGGCCAGGGCTCCGTCGACATCGGCGCGGATCGCCACGCCGTTCGGCGCGCCGATCAGCTCGCCGGCGTCGCGACCCAGAAACGTGCTGTCCGGCCGTTCCAGCGCGCCATGCAGCCGCTGGCCGTTGCCCTGCAGCAATGCCTCGATCAGTGCACGCCCCATCCGGCCGGAACTGCCGGCCACCACCACCCGCTGACTCATCGCGACCTCAATTCCGGGGCTTCGGCGGGGCTTCGGTGGCCTCGACCGGAACACCACCGGGTGCCGGTGTGACGTCACCGATGATCCGCTTCAACTGATCGTTCTCGAACACCAGTGTCAACCGGCGCTTCTCCTTCAGCGTGCCGGCCTTGAAGAATTCGTAGAAGTAGTCCCAGCGATCGGGCCGGAACGGATCGGTCACCAGCGGCGTACCCAGCACGAACTTCACCTGGGCCCGCGACATGTTCGTCTTGAGCTTCGAGACCATGTCCTGCGTCACGACATTGCCCTGCTGGATGTCGATCCGATACGGGGAACACGCGATCAGCCCGATGGTCGCCGCGGCGAGCGCACTTCTCACGCGCCACGCGGTCCATGCATTCGTTACCGCGATCGCCCATCGGCGTCTGCTGCCCTTCATCGTGGGTCCGTAGCGGTTAAAGCGCATAATGATACTCGACGACCTTCCCGAAAACCCCATCCAGAATACCCATGGCCAACCGAACGCCCAACGATCTGAAAACCATCGGCCTCAAGGCCACGCTGCCGCGCCTCAAGATCCTCAATCTGTTCGAGAACAGCGATGAGCGCCACCTCACCGCCGAAGACGTCTACCGGATGCTGATCGCCGAAGGCATGGACATCGGCCTGGCGACCATCTACCGCGTGCTGACGCAGTTCGAACAGGCCGGTCTGCTGATGCGGCATCACTTCGAAAGCGGCAAGGCCGTGTTCGAGCTGAACGAGGGTGGTCACCACGATCACCTGGTCTGCCTGCACTGCGGACAAGTGGAAGAGTTCTACGACCGGGACATCGAAGCCCGCCAGGTCCAGGTGGCACAGGACCGCGGCTTCACGATCCAGGAACACTCGTTGCAGATCTACGGCTACTGCAGCAAGCCGGAATGCCAACGGAAGCGGCCGGGCGGCTCCCACTGAAGCGTCCGGCGACACGGGCGGCCCGGATAGACATCCGATCCGTCCCGTGGCGCCTCACGACGGCCCGCCCAGCATTTCCGCCGCGTGGCGGCGCGTCGTATCGGTGATCTTCACGCCGCCCAGCATCCGGGCAATCTCGTCCACCCGCTCGGCCCCATCGAGCGGCTCCACCGTCGACACCGTTTCTCCGCCGACGGCGCGCTTCGCCACACGCCATTGATGATCGGCCGCGGCGGCGACCTGCGGCAGATGGGTGATGCACAGCACCTGCCGGCCCACGCCCAGTGCCTTCAGCATCCGGCCGACGATCTCGGCCACGCCGCCGCCGATACCGGAATCGACCTCGTCGAAGATCAGCGTCGGCACCGCGGCGACCTTCGCGGTCGCCGTCTGGATTGCCAGCGACAGCCGCGACAGCTCGCCGCCCGACGCGACCTTGGCCACCGGCCGCAGCGCGCCACCGGCATGGGCGCACACCTGGAACTCCACCTGCTCCAGCCCGGAAGCGGACGGCGCCGGCAGCGGCGACAGTTCGATCTCGAACCGCCCGCCGGCCATCGCGAGCGACTGCATCGCCGCCGTGACCTCGGCGGACAGCGTCGCGGCCGCCTTCGTCCGGGCCTTCGACAGCTTCTTCGCGACCGCCTCGCAATCGGCCAACGCCGCAGCCTCTTCGCGCGCCAGGGCTTCCGGATCCAGATTCGCGCCGAGCTGTTCCAGCCG
>JAHCKV010000033.1 GCA_026125595.1 Burkholderiales bacterium
TTCCATCCCGGACTGGAGACGGCGCCGCGGGCCGATCTGGTGTTCGAGGGCAGCATGGCGTTCGGGCCGAACATCGATGCTGCGGTGTTCTTTGTGCGGGAAGTGCTGCCCGTCATCCGCCGTTCCGTGCCGAGTGTCCGGCTCGTTCTGGTGGGCCGCGATCCTGTGCCGGAGGTCCGTGCGTTGGCGTCGGATCACGTGGAAGTCACCGGGTCGGTGCCCGACGTGCGGCCGTACGTCGCGGGCAGTCGCGTGTTCGTGTCACCGCTGCGGTTCGGTGCCGGCATCAAGAACAAGATCCTGCAGGCGTGGTCGATGGGGAAGGCGACGGTGGCGACGTCGGTCAGCGTGAGCGGATTGCCAGCCGAAGACGGCGTCAACCTGCTGGTGCGCGACGGCGTGGAGGCATTGGCCGGAGGCGTCATCGAATTGTTGCGTTCGGAACAGCGGTGCCGTGCGCTGGGAGATGCGGGGCGTCGCCTCGTCGAGGCCCACTTTTCGTGGGATGCGAAGGCGCTCGAGTTCGAACGGGCTTTGCAATCGGCCCGGGCGACGGGGAACGGAAGGGAGGCAACATGAACAAGATGGAACGCAGATCGGCCGGAATTCGGCGGGGAATCGCGACCACGGCATGGGTCGGACTGGCGATGCTGATACCGGCGGTGGCCAGTGCCCAGGAAGACTGCGGACCCATGAGTCCGGATTTCAGCTATGACGGCACCCACTATGGACCGTACGACTACACGAGTGCGCGGGATCGCAAAGACCACCTGCCCGTTGTCGAGCGCTATCACTTCACGCCCAAAGTGCAATCCCTGATCGGTGGACAGAACACGTCGACCGCTGGCGGTGACCTGCAGTACACGTTGAAGGCGTTTCCCAACCATCATCGCGGTCTGGATCTGTTGATCCGGCTCGCGCTGAAGGAGCAGCGGAACAAGCCCATCGGGATGGACTACGACGTCGATTGCTGGTTCGACCGTGCCATGCGGTTCCGTCCCGCCGACGCGGTCGTGCATCTGCTCTACGGCAACTGGCTGCTGCGCACCCGGCGTGTCGATGACGCCCTCGAACAATACGGCACGGCTGAAGAGATGGGGCTCGAAGGCCCCAATCTGTACTACAGCATGGGTCTGGCGTACTTCGAGAAAAAGCGTCTGGATGAATCGTTGCGATACGCCCAGAAAGCGTACGCGGCCGGTTCCGCGTTGCCGGCGTTGCGGGAAAAGTTGACCAAGGCGGGCGTCTGGAAAGAGCCGGAGACGGTCCCGCCACAGTAGGGGACCACGGGCAGGGACCCTCTGGGAGTGTCGGTAGGTTTGACATCGATTCGAAGGCGGCGCCGTCCGTCCGGAAAATTACGCTGTCGGGATAAAGGGTTGATGCAGTTCGAGTAAACGGAACGATGTTTGCTCCTGTGCAGCACCCCCCTATGCCGCACTTCGGAGATTGCAATGCCGGCCCATCGCTTCAAGAAGTCCGTCCTGACCGGTGCGGTCCTCGCCGCCTGTGCTGTGTCCTGGCCGGTGTCTGCCGATCAGGAAGCCTTGCTGGAGTTGCTCCGTGGCATGGAAGACGGCACCTGGCTGAAGATCAGCCAGAATCGACTCGAAGAAGTCTTCATTCCATTGATGGAGCGGCCTCAGCCGAACACCTCCAACAGCAGTGAACCGCACAAGGTCATCTACGCGTGGAGTTCGTTCGCGTGGGACGTGAACAGCAGCGACATGTATATCTACGGTGGCGGACACTCCAACTACATCGGTAACGAAGTCTACAAGTTCAACTCGTCGACACTGCTGTGGGAAGTGGCGGCCCTGCCGAGCAACATGCAGGCGATCACCGCGAATGGCCTTACGGACTGGATCCCGGTAGCGCCCGACAACGGAAATTTCGCGCCGTCTTCCGCCCATACTTACGACAACACGCTCTTTCTGCCGAGGGCCGACCGCGTGATCACGTTCGGCGGCGCGGCATACAACTCCGGATTCGCGTACAAGAAGCTGGAGAACGGGCAGGCAGTCATCACCGGTCCATACCTCTTCGATCCCAACAAGGCGGATTCGACGAAGGTCGGCGGGCCCGACGGCACCGGAACCAATCCGGAAACGCCCGGCGGCAACATGTGGTCGAACCGCGATATCTATTCGAACATCATCGGCGCCGATATCCCGACCAAGTTCGTCGATGGAACGTCGGCGTATGCGTATCAAGACGGCCACGAAGTGATCTACAAGACCGCGCAGGTCGGCGGCGGAACCAAGCAGAGCCTGTTCAAGTACACCATCGTCGACATCGATCAGCCCGGGCTCGATACCTGGGAGCAGGTCGGGCGCCCCGTGCAGAACGTCGATATCCAGAGTGCCGGTGCTTTCGACCCGGTCCGCAATCTCTACGTGCGCACCGGCGACAGTTCCAAAGGGCTGCCGTTCGTGTTCTGGGATCTGAACAATGCCAGTCCCGACAACAACGACATCGGCGTGACGGGCCTGATCGCGCCCGACGATTTCTTCGTCGATGGCAACTACGGCATCGACTACGACCCGCTGGGTGATCGCTTTCTGGTGTGGAAAGGCGGTTCCGCGGTGTACTCGTTGACGGTCGGCAACCTCGACGGGACCGGATGGACCATCGAACGGGACAGCGCGCCGGGCGAAGCGTTTCCCGGGGCGCCGGTCGAGGAAACCGTGCTGAACGGCGTCCTGGGGAAATGGCAGTTCGCCAGTGACCTCAACGCGTTTGTCGGTCTCGAGAATGGCTACTACGGACATGTCTGGCTGTATCGGCCCACCGGCTGGGAAGAAGCGTTGCCGGTTCCGGAGCCGACGGAGTACGCCCTGATGGGCGTGGGCTTGCTGGTGCTCGGTGGCATGATGCGACGGCGTGCAAGAAGGGCCCGCCAGGCGGAAGGCATCCGCTGATTTTCTCCGTTCCGATGTAGCCGCCGGCCGCTTCCGCGGCCGGTGCTCGTTCTAGGGAAACACCGAACCAGTCTCGCGATGCGCGTTGGCTCCGGCATTGATGAGTGCAAGCGGGGTGAGGCAGTCAAGGCTTGCGCCTTGGCAACGAGAACCGCGCTGCAGGCGCGATGCCGGAGCCAACCCACTGCTTGACATGAGATTGAAGGGACCGGGCGCTCGGGTCCGATGGTGTCGTTGCCGTCTCCTCAGGGAGTGCCGCTCCCTGTCGTCGCCGACGCCTCGCCCTCGACCCCGAGCGCCACGGTCGCGCACGTGATACTGATTCGGCGTTTCCCTAGCGTCGCCGTCGCTGCGGATACTGCGACGGTTGTGTCGTGTGATCGCCGCGCTCCGATTCCCTCTGGCTTGAAGCTTGCGTAGCTCGAATCGGAACTGCTCGTGTCCGGGCGGTTCCGATCACGTCAGCATTCCGTTTGTCCCGAGCCTTTCATCCCGATTCCTTGCCGTGCGCGCATCCGCCGCTTCCGAAGGCGCAGAGACCTTCGACGTCGTGTTGATCCCTCTTGGCTCCGCCGGTTACGGTGGAGCGGAGCGGTCGCTACTCGACATCGCCGGCAAGATGCACGGACGCGGCCTTCGCGTGCTGATTCTGGCCGAGCAGGCGTTGCGCCCCACGCCGTTCGAGACGGCAGCCACCGAGCGAGGCGTCGCCGTGCGCTGGGTGGACTGGGCGCCCGAGCGGGGACTTTTCCCCAACCTGCTGGCGATCGTGCGCGCCTTCCGGCAGATTCGCCCGCGTATCGTCCATTTCAACATCTCGTGGCGCGAGCGCATGTGGCTCGTGCCGCTCGTCGTGCGATTGCTCGGCCGCGGCAAGCTGATCGGAACCATGCGGGCGATTCCCGATCCCGCCGAGCGCATCGAACGCAAGCGTTACCTGTTCGGCCTGATTCCCGGAATCCAGCTATGGCGATTGCCCGACGTGCTCGCCGGCCACGTCTGGGCGCGGGCGCTCCATGCCAGCGTGTCGGTCAATCGCGGCAACTACCCGCCGCGCATGGTGGCCGAGTATGGCTTCCGGGAGGAGTCGCTCCACGTTATCTACAACGGCATCGAAGTGCCGGATGTGCTTCCGGACGCAGCAGCTCGCGCCGCGGTGCGGTCATCGTTCGGATTCACGGACGACGATTTCATCGTCTGCTACTTCGGCCGCGTGTCGCCGGAGAAAGGGGTTCACCTGCTGCTGCAGTCGCTGGTGGCGCTGCCCGCACATGTTCGCGCGCTGATCATCGGCGACGGGCCACAGATGGATGAACTGAAGACATTCGTCGTGCAGTCCGGGCTCGGCGCGCGCGTGCGCTTTGCCGGTTTCGTGGCGAAGCCTGAGCCGATGGTGGCCGCGTGCGATGTCGCGGCGGTACCTTCCACATGGGAAGAAGCCTTCGGCCGGACAGTCGTCGAAGCGCTGGCCTACGAAGTGCCGGTGATCGCCACGCGGGTCGGCGGCATGGCGGAACTGTTTCAGGATGGTGTCCATGGGCACTACGTCGAGGCCGGCGACGTGCCTGCACTCGGCAATTCCATTCGCGATCTCGAGCGAGATCGGGTGCGAGCGCAGATGATGGGACGCGAAGGACGGCGCTGGGTGCAGGCGCACTATGCCGTGACCCGTGTGGCGGAACAGTACGCCGGCATCTACGCCGATGCGCTCGGGACCCCGTTGCCGGGTTCGATCGTGCCGGTTTCGAAGCATCCGCGCTGAGCCGGATACCGTGAGCACGGCTCCTCGCGTATCCGCCGTCATTCCCGCGTACAACGCGGCCGCGTGGATCGGCGAGACACTGGAGAGCGTTTTCACCCAGGACCATGGCCCGGTGGAAGTGATCGTCGTCGATGACGGATCCACCGATGGGACCGCCACCGAAGTGGCCCGCTTCGGCGGTCGTGCGCGCTGTGTTCAGCAAGTCAACAGCGGACAAGCAGCAGCCCGCAACCGCGGTGTTGCGGCGAGCCGTGGAGAGTTCGTGGCGTTTCTCGACAGTGACGATCTGTGGCTGCCCGGCAAGACGGCCGCCCAGGTCGCGTTGCTGGAGGCGCGCCCCGCCGCGTCGCTCGCGTTCTGCAACTATGCGTCGTTCGGGGACGAAACGAAGCCTGCGGGCTTCGACCGGGCGCCGGTGCTGCGCTCGCTGGCGGCCCTTCCCATCGGCGTCCATGGGCGCGAAATCCGGGCCGATCTGCTGGCGCCGCTGTTGCGTGACATGTTCTGTCAGATTCCCTCCACGTGGATGGTCCGGCGCTCGGCGTTCGATCGCATCGGAGGCTTCGACGAACGACTGCGCCGCGGCGGTGAGGACTGGCTGCTGGCGGCGCGCCTCGCACTGGTCGGTTCGTTCGTGTATGACGATCGCGTGTTGGCCCGTCGCCGCGAGCGCGCTGGCAGTCATTCCCGCAGCAACGACGAGCAGGTCGGACTCGCGATGGCGCTCGATCGACTGCTGGAAACCGCTCTGCCCTCGGATGCCGCTCGGACCGTCGGTTCCCAGCTCGCATCGATGGCGTTGAATCTCGCCCGCCGCGCTTCGGCGTCGAACGATCGTGCCGCCGCCGAACAGTGGCTGCGGACGGCTGCTCGAACGGCCCGCTGGTTGCCCCCTTTGAGACAGGTCAGACTGCGCGCGCGCCTGCTGCTGGCCGGCGCCGGATACTGATTCCATGGGTTCACCGCGCCGCTCGGTGTTCGTCATCCTGCTGTCTTCCAACGCGGTGGCGGGCATCCAGTTCGCGGCGTCGATCGCGCTCGCCCGCATCCTGAAACCGGAAGACATCGGTCTTTTCTCGGTGGCTGCCGTCCTGGTTGCCATGGCGCATGTCGTGCGCGACCTCGGCAGCGGCAGCTACCTCGTTCGAGAGCCTGACCTGACGACGGACAAGATCCGGGCGGCCTTCGGATTGATGCTGTGCTCGTCGTGGGTCATCGCCCTGGTTCTGTTGTTGGCCAGCCCGTTCGCCGCGAGCTTCTATCGCGAACCGATCGTGGGCAACATCATGGGAGTGCTCGCACTGAACATGCTGCTGATTCCCTTCGGCTCGCTGTCGTTGAGTGTGTTGCGGCGGAACATGCAGGCTGGCAAGCAGTCGATCGCGAATCTGATATCGACACTGACCCATGTCGGGGTTTCCATTGCACTCGCGCTGCAGGGATTCGGCGCGCTGAGCCTGGCCTGGGCCAGCGTGGCGGGGACGTTGGCTTCGATTGCGGTGGCGTGGTGGTTCCGGCCGCCGGGGTTGCCGTGGTTGCCGAGCCTGAAGGGTTGGCGCAAGCCCTTCAACTTCGGCGCGCTGGTGACCGCTGGCGCCGTGATCGACGAACTGCTGCGAGGAATCGTGGACCTGATCCTCGGACGTCTCGCAACGATGCGCGATGTCGGGCTGTTCAGTCGCGCACTCGGCGCGACATTGTTGTTCTGGAACATCGCGGGCCCCGCGACCTACTACACCGCGCTGCCTTATTTTTCCAAGGTGCTACGCAATGGTGATCCGCTGAAGGCGCCGTTCCTGCGCGCGGTGCAGTTGTTCACGGGCTTTGCCTGGGCGTTCTTCGGTGCGTTGTCGGGGCTTGCCGAGTACTTCGTCGTCGGGCTGTATGGCTCTCAGTGGGAGCCGAGTGTCCCGGTGGTCGTGCCGATCTGCGCCGGCGCATTCCTCGCCAGTCTTTTCGCGCTGTCGGGCCAGGCACTGCTGGCGCTCGGCAAGGCCCGCATTCCGGTGGCGACGTCGGCATTGAATGTCGTGCTGCGGACCGTGTTCGTGCTGCTGCTCGTACCCCATGGCCTGGTCTGGGTGGCGTGCACCGTGCTGTTCGAGCAGGTCATCATGTGCTTCGTGCATGGCTGGGTGCTGCGCAAGTATCTCGGCATCGAACCGCGGGAACTGGTCAAGGCTGTCATCCCGACTGCGCTGGTCGCGATCCCGGTCACCGCCGTCGCCTGGTCGATGCGGTGGATCCTGCCGCCGACGCTGAATTCGCTCGTCGGCCTCGCGATCGGTGGCGCGGCGTGCGCCGTGGTCTGGTTGGTAGCGCTGATCCTCGTGCGCCATCCGGTGTGGGATGAGGGGCGCCGGCTGCTCGGTTCGATCGGAAATCGCTGAGCCGTGCGGTCGGCGATGAAACCGGGCCGATCTGCGTGCCAAGTCCGTTGAACGAATCCTCGGATCCTGTCGATCGATGAAGACGCTGCTTGTTGTGACGGAAACGCTGCCGGAAGACTTCGCGAAGGCCAATCAGGGAATTGTCCAACGGTTGCGGCTGTTCATCGATGGTCTCGCCGGCCATGCGGATCGGCTGCGGATATTGTTCATGGCGCGTCCGCCGAAAGAGGTCGGGGCCGGCGCGCAAGCCTGGGCGCAGGACGGTATCCGGAAGCATTGGCATCAGGAGGCGGATGTCGATTTCTGCTTTGCGCCACCACCGGCCGAATCCCATTCGTTCTGGTCGCACTATGTAGCGCCCGCTGTCTCGGCGCAGCGGAACGGCGTTTCGGGTCGATTGTGTCGTCCCGAGCATCTGCAAGGGTTGCGGCAAGCGCTGGCGAGGAAGCCGGCGGCGATCCTCGCGCACCGGCTGCCGAGCATGTATGCGCTGACCGTCGCTGCCCGGGGCAATCTGCCGAAGGTCTACTTCGACCTCGACGATGTCGAGCATCTGCGATTCCTGCGAACGGTCCCGACGCTGCCGTATGGCAGGGGCAAGTATCTGATGGTGCCCCAGGCCGCGGCGATTCATTGGGCCGAGCGTCGCGCCGCGGCCGCGGCGGCTCGCACCTTCGTCTGCTCGGAACGCGATCGCACGTATCTGCAGCGGCGTCTCGGCCTGCCGCGGATCGAAGTCATCCCCAACGCAGTGAACGTGCCCGACCAGCCGGCGTTCGGTGTTCCCGAGCGGACCGTACTCTTCGTCGGCGTGCTCCACTACGAGCCGAACCTGCACGGTGCGCAGTGGCTCATCCGCGACGTCTGGCCACTGGTGCGTCGGGCGGTGCCGGACGCACGGTTGCTGATCGTCGGTGATGGTGAGGCGAGGATCGCTGCCGACGTGGCTGGCGCCGAGGGCGTCACGGCCCCGGGCTTCGTGCCTGACCTCGATGCCGTGTATCGCCGATCCGGCGTCGTGTGCTGCCCGATACGCGTGGGTTCGGGCACGCGGATCAAGCTGATCGAAGCCGCCGGCTACGGCAAGGCCATGGTCTCCACGACCATCGGTGCGGAAGGTCTTGCGTTCGAAGATGGTCGCCATGCGTTGATCCGCGACGATGCGACGTCGTTCGCCGCCGGGATCGTCGAACTGCTGCGGGATCCGGTCCGAGCAGAGTCATTGGGCGTGGCTGCGCGGCAACTGGCCGTAGGTGGTTACGCACGACAATCCGTGATCGAGCGCATCGACACGACCTGCGGGTTCTGACCGTTCGATGCTGCGGGCCACGGCCCGCACGTTTCACCGTTCCGATCGACGTCGTAGCGCTGTCCGTGAGATATGCTGCGCAACGTGCTGTCCGGTGGGATCGAAGAGGTCGAGCTTGCGCAAAACACCGCGGATTTCCGTCGTCGTGCCCAGCTATGGGCAGGGTAGGTACCTGGTCAAGAATCTGGAATCGCTGGTCGCCCAACGGTATCCGGACCTCGAAATCCTCGTCGTCGATGGTGGCAGTACCGATGAATCGGTCGACGTGATCCGCCGGTTCGAACAGCACATCACCTGGTGGGTCAGCGAAACCGACGATGGGCAGGCCGATGCGATCAACAAGGGCATGGCGCGCGCCACCGGCGCGATCGTGACCTGGCTCAACTCGGACGACTGGTTGCTGCCCGGCGCGCTCCAGTGGTATGCCGACATGTTCGAACGCCATCCGGAGGCCGACATCGTGGTCGGCTCCGGTCGCATCGTCGATCTGGAAGGGGTCGAGCTCTACCACTGCGACCCGCCGACATCGATCACCGAAGCTACGCTGTTCTCATGGATGGACGGTGGGGACTTCATGCAACCGTCGACGGCGTTCACACGCCGGTCCTGGGAGATGGTGGGCGGCCTGGATCGATCGATCCATATCGCGCTGGATGTCGATCTATGGATTCGGATGCAGCAGGCCGGATTGAAGTTCGTATCGGATCCGCATCCAGTGTCGGAGGCGCTGGGCCATCGGTCGGCGAAGACCCGCGCGTTCGAGAATCACATGCGGGTGGATTGTGCGTTGACGATCACGCGGCATGGCGGCGAGTCGTTTGCACGTCTGAAGCTCGACGAGATGGCGGCGCAGCTCGAATGGAACCGGGTGTGGCACGAGCGTCTGGCGTCCAGCCTCGGCGTCCGCATCGAGCGAAAGCTTCGCCGTTGGCTCGGATGGGATTGGCCGGCGAGTTCCTGGCGCGATTTCATGCCGCCGTGGTCGCGTCGTACCTGATGCGAACCGCGTAACGCCCGTTCCACCGTACTTCATTCAATCGGTCGCGCGGTCGGGACTGACGAAACGCCATCGGTTGCGTTTCCACCGGACCACGATGGGCCGTGACATCGCGCTGTACTTCTCGTGAAATCGCTCGCAGTAGTCGATGTGTTTGTCGATGTTCAGCGCGAACAGCGCCGCCAGCACGGGGCCGGACTTCGGAATCCGGCGTTCCTGCAGCAGCCAGACCGTCATGGGAGCCATCGGCAGCACCCGTTTCAGTCGAGACGGCGTGTCGGCCCGGACCGATTCGACATACCGGTGGGTCGCCGTCTTTTCCCGGAACATCAATACTTCCGGAATCTCCCGATGCTGACCGAAGCGCAGCGTCGCTGCGGAGAACGCCCAGTCGTAGGCATGGAACGTCCGGGACGGAAAGGACCGTTGCGCGGCCGACGTGCGGAACAGGCCGTACATGCGACTGTTGTCCTTCGGCGCCGACAGGAAATCGGCGACATTCCGTGCGTGGTCCCGGACCAGCGGATAGGTGCCGGCGGCGAGCCCGGCCGGTCGACCGTCGTGCTCGAACAGAACCTGGGGCACTGCGGCCACCGCTTCGGGGTGGCTGTCGAGTTCCCGGACAACGCGCGCGACGAATCGAGCATCCCAACGGTCGTCGCCCGGGGCCCACATGAAATACTCCGATGTGGCGGCGTTCAGCAGATAGCCGAAGTTGCCGTATCGCAGGTTCCGGGGTTGACGAACATAGCGGATGCGATCATCGGATCGGGCCAGCGATCGACAGACCGCTTCCGTGTCGTCGGTCGAATGATCGTCCGAGATGATCAGCGCGAAGTCGCCCCAGGTCTGGTTCAACAGCGATTCGACGCTGACACGTAGCGTCCGCGCGTTGTTGTAAGCCGGAACCCCGATCGTGACGCGGGCCGGCTTCATGGGGCGTCACGTCGCCCGCAAAGCTTCGACGGTGCGCTCGGCCGTCGTTCTCCACGAAAAATGGGCCACCCTCGCGAGGCTCGCGGCACGCTTCTCCCGGGCAAGCGCCGGGTCGCACAGCAGTCGATCCAGCGCGGCCGTGACAGCTGCGACATCCTGTGGATCCACCAGAATGCCGGCATCACCGACGACTTCCGGAATCGACGAACGGTTCGACGCGATCACCGGCACGCCGTGGCGCATCGCTTCCAGTGGCGGCAGACCGAACCCTTCGTAGGTCGACAGATACAGCGAACAGGCGGCTGATGCGAAATAGGCCTCGAGCCGGGATTCGGACACATATTCTTCCAGCAGGACCCGATCGGCCGCGTCGCGGGTGTGCGCCAGTTCCTGCAGCGACCGCCGTTCGGCCGGGTCGGACACACCGAGAACCACCAGTAGAACCGGGCCTGCCGCGGCGGACACGCGGGCGATGGCTTCGATCATCGTCGCCACATTCTTGCGCCGTGCGCCACCGCCGCCCATGCTCAGCACGATCTTCCGGCCATCGAATTCCGGCAACGGTGTCGCAGCAGGGTCCGGCACCGGATCGACGGCCCAGGGCACCGCCGTCGCCCGGTCGCGGGCAACCGGATAGAGTCGGAGCAAGTCTTGCCGCGTGTTCTCGGATACGCAGAGGATTCGCCTCGAGATTCGAACGCCGGCCGATATCCGTCGACGAAACAGATCACGCCCGGCATCACCGGCACCGTCGTCGAACAGCAACGGAATGAGGTCGTGCACCGTCATCACCACGGGGACCGGACTCCAGATCGGCGTCCCGCTCGAGGTGCAATGTAGAACGTCGACGCGTTGCCGCCAAGCCCGGAATGGCAGTCCTATGTTCTCCCAGGTGTTCCAGCGGAAGCCGGGCAGGTCGAACAGCACGATGCGGCTGTTCGGGATGGTGTCGCGGATGGCTAGTGCGGACGGGCTCGCGGTCTGGCCGAAGAACGTGAAGCGCCACTCGGGTTGCAGTCGCGCGATCTCCTGGTACAAGCGGAGCAGTGTCTTGCCTTCGCCGCGGGGTCGCGGCACCAGCAGGCTGGTCGCATCGATGCCGACGTGCAAGGTCAACGGCCTTCGGTTGTCGTGGGAGAAAATCGCAGACGGAGGGTTCCGGCCATCGGGCTCTCAGCTACCGCCACGGCCGGTGTCGAGGGTAGTGGTCGGGGGCGGTGGTTGAGCAATGGGCGTTCCGGCGGGGGCGCCGTTGTCGGCGTTGGTGGATGCAGAGGCGTACTCTCCGCCGGGCGCGAACAGCTTGTAGCGCAACACCACCATCATCACGACCAGGTAGTACGGCAGATCGAAGTACGACAGGCTCAGGAATGCACCGCCGACCGCATAGCCGATCAGGCTCACTTCGCTCATGCTGGCCAGATCGACGGCCCATTGCTGTTGCCGGGCCTTGGCGTTCTTCCGGACCCAGCGGATCGTGAACCACGTGGAGAACCAGACGCACAGGTAGAAGAACAATCCGCCGAAGCCGTGTTCGCCGAGCACCTGGAAGTAGATGCTGTGGGCGGCGTGGACGTCTTCCGGGATCGGCGCATAGAGACCGAACACATGGGTGTCGTAGATCTCGAACCCGCCGCCGAAGAAGCGATCCTTCGCAAGATTCCACGTCATCCACCAGGCGTTGATACGACCCATCGCGGATTCATCCTGCTCATAGGTCTTGATGGTGCCCATCCGCTCCCACCATTCGTCCGGCATGAACAGCAGCAGCATCGGTGACAGTACGCCTAGAAGCAACAGCATCGGCAGCTTGCGGTTGCTGCGCCACCACAGAGGAGCCGCCACCATCGCCGCGTTGGCCACGAGAGGGCACCATAGGGGAACCGAGAATGCTGAATGCCGTCAGCAGCATCGCGCCGGACAGGGCGTTGCGCATCCAGCGGCGGGTTTCCTGCAATTGCAGGTAGCGCATCAACGGCACCGTCATCGTGAGCGCCAATGCCAGTTCGTTATTGGGGCCGATGAAGCTGCCGTCGGGGCCACGCACCATGTAGTTGCCGCCGTTGGCCAGCGTGAACAGGCCACCTTTGACACCGTAGAAACCCAGACTCAGGACCAGCATCCACGTCAGATAGTGAACATGCTTGCGCGAGCTCAGTGCTGCGGCAGCCACGAAGGTCATCAGAATGATCTTCATGACCTTGCTGTACTGCGGAATCACCTGATCCGGATGGATCGAAAACGGCAATCCGATGCTCATCCACGCGACGAAGCCGGCCAGGAACAGAATCGGTGCGCAGATCGGCAACGATATCTTGTCTCGGGTGAACACGAGACTGCCGAGCGTCACCAGCGCGGCGACCGCGGCGACCGGCGCCGACCACATGAATCCGTAGGTCAGCCGGTGCGGATTCATCACGCTCAGCCAGACCCACAGCAGCACGCCTCGCCAAGGTTTACCCAAGGCAAGGAAGACACCGACGGCGACGAGGATCGCGAGCAGGATGTCCCGGATGCCCATGTCACAGTGTCCTTACGTGACTCACCACGTAACGATGCTTGCCGGAACGTTCGGGCGGAATGCTGGCTACGCGTTCCACCGCAACGTCGACCGCAGATCCGAGGCGGGCCTTCAGTCCCTGCACGATGGTGTGCTCCGTGGCGTCGACGAAACCGGGGCCGGGCACGATCTGCACCCGGGTACGCGCCAAGGATTCCTGCTCGATGCGAAACGACGCCACGCCCGTCAGATCGCGGATGACGTAGACCAGTGCCAGGCCGTGCATGATCGTTCCGTCCGCGGCCACGACGAAATCCGTGCTGCGACCCTCCACCCGGTCCAGCACTGGAAGTCCGCGTCCGCATGCGCAGCGCGTCGTACCCAGCGCTCCGATATCGCCGGTGCGATAGCGAACGAACGGATAGTCTTTCGTCGCCAGATGGGTGGTCACGATTTCGCCGCTCTGGCCGGCCTGCACCGGTTGTCCGTCCGGACCGATGATCTCGACGATGATGTCTTCGGCGGTGATGTGCAGCCGACCTTCCGGACATTCGTGGGCAATGAAGCCGGCGTCGCGACCGCCGTAGCCGTTGGCGACACGGCACCCGAACGCGTCCGCGATCTGTTGTCGCTGTTCGTCGTACAGGCGTTCCGCGGTGACGAACGCCACGCGGATACCGAGCGACCGCAGGTCGATCTTCTTGTCGGCAGCGAACCGTGCGATCAGCGACAGCGCCGACGGATACCCGAACAGCATCCGTGGCCGGCGAGCGCGAATGGCTGCGACGAAGGCCATCAACTTCGGCTCGGACATCTCGAAGGCCGGCAACAACTGCGTTCGCATCAGACCGTCGCGCAACGCCCGCATGCGATCTTGCGCGCCGAGCTCGATCGGAGACCCCCAGACGACGATCTCGGGATCGCCGATGTCGACATCCCACCAGCGGGTGGCGCGCCATTTGGCCGCGACGTCGTGACTGACCCGTTCGCGACCGATGTAGAACACCAGCGGTTCCCCGGACGAGCCTCCGGTATTGAATCGCGCAAGGCCCACGGCCTGTTCGGATTCCAGGGCCTTGGTATTGGCGCGGATCAGCGGTTTGGTCAGGAACGGCAACCGCGACAGATCGGCCAGCGAAGCGGTCTTCGGATCGAATCGGAGTTCGGTGAACAGCTGCCGGTAGTAGGGCACGAACGTGCCGGCGTGGGTCAACAGCGCCCGCAGTCGGTCGTTGCGCAACGCTTCGAGACGATCCGTGTCCCACCATTGACTGCGTTCCATGCCGCGGCGAACCGCAACGGTCGTGTGTTTCTTCAGCCGTTCCTGCACCGGGAAGACCGCACCGGAAATGAGCCGGGTGTAGAGACTGGTCATGGGCAGGCGCTCGTCGGCAGCACGGTCAGGCGCGACCTGCGCTCTTGGCGGCCGATCCGGGAAGCCGCGGTTGTGTGACGGCGTCATAGACCGCGGTCAGTTTTTCCACGGTGCGGTCCAGCCCGAAGCCTGCGATGCAGCGTTCGCGGGCCGAAGTGCCCATGCGGGCGCGCATCTCGGGTGCAGCCGCGAGCCGTGTCATCGCCGCGGCGATGGCGTCGATGTCACCGGGGGCGACGAGCAGGCCGTCGACTTGATCGCGGACCACGGACGGAATGGCACCGACGGTGGTCACGATCACCGGCAAGCCGCTGGCCATGGCTTCGAGCAGCGACATCGGCAGGCCTTCGGCGTGGGACGGAAGTGCGAACACATCGGCGGTCGCCAAAAACGCGGTCTTCGTGGGGCCGCTGATCGGGCCGACGAAATCCACCCGGTTCTCGATGCCCAGGTGGCGTGCCATGTCGCGAGCCGTGCGGTTGAAATCCGGATCCTCTTCGCCGCCGGCCATCCGCAGCCGGATCCGGCTCGGCGATCGGGCGAGGGCCTGCAGCAACTCCGGCACACCCTTGCGGCGTCCGAGATTGCCGAGGAATGCGACGACGGTTTCCGGATTCTGTCGGCGTTCCCCCGGCAGCGCTGGCGCCGCGATGCCGTTCTGGACGACGTGCAGCCGAGCACCGGGAAGGCGGTCCGACAACTGTTCACGCCATTCTTCCGACAGCACGACGACGGCGTCGGCGCGACGGGCGGTCCAACGGGCGATCGCTGCAGGTACGGCGTCCAACCCATCGAGGAAGTGATCGAACCTGGCGCCGT
>JAHCKV010000330.1 GCA_026125595.1 Burkholderiales bacterium
CACCGATCTGATCGCATCCGGCGGGTTGGATCGACATCTGCGCCGGATGCGCGCCGTGTTCCGGCTGCAGGTGCAGCGGATGACCGACGCCATCGAACGCCATTTCCCCGAAGGCACCCGCATCACGCGGCCCGCAGGTGGGTTCGTGCTGTGGGTGGAACTGCCGCCGTCGATCGATACGCTGGCATTGTTCTGGAAGGCGCTGGAGCGGGGCGTCAGCATCGCGCCCGGCACCATGTTCTCGGCGAGCGGCGGGTGCACGCATCATCTGCGGCTGTCGTGCGGCATGCCGTTCTCCGATACCATCGAACGCGCGATCCGGACGCTCGGCGAACTCGCCGCGACCGACTGATTCGCGCCGGATGGCGGACGGCCTATTCCGCCGTCGTTTCCATGTCCCGGTGTTCGCGTTCCATGTCGCCCAACGCGCGGCTCATCGCCCGCATCTTCGTTTCCGAGTTCCTGTACGTCGTCCCGTTCTTCGCGCTGACCACGTTGGTGACGGTGCGACTGGCCGGCGAAGGTGTGTCGCCGTGGCTGATCGGTCTGTTCGGCGCCGCCGGCTGGGGTTCGATCCTCGTGACCGCGCCGCTGGTGCCGAAGCTCACGCGGGCCTTCGGCATCGCCCGCGCGTTCCAGTGGGCCTCGATACTCGGATGCGTCGCGATTCCGCTGATGCTGGTGCCGTCGTTGTTCACGTGGTTCATCGCGATCGTGCTGGTGGGGGCGGCCGGTGGCGTGCGCTGGATCGTCGCCGAAGCGTGGATCGCCGACATCGCGCCGCCGGAAAAACTCGGCCGACTGATCGGCGCGTTCGAGACAATGATCGGCGGCACCATCGTGTGCGGGCCGCTGCTGCTGACGATGACGGGGCTCCACGGTTGGCCGCCCTTCGCCGCGGCGACCGTGTTGGCGGCAATTGCGGTCGCGGTGATGATCGGCGCGCCCGACCCCCGCAGTCACGACGATGCCGGCACCACGGTGATCGCGAATCTCAAACGGGTGCTGATATCGGCGCCTGGGTTGTTGCTGGCCGCGGCACTGGGCGGCGTGTTCGAAGCGGGCGTGACGGCGGTTCTGCCGGTGCAGGCGGTCGGTCTCGGGACGACCGCGAAGATCGCGGCGCTGCTGGTGTCCGTGGCGGGCGCCGGCAGCCTGCTGCTGCACTATCCGCTGGGCTGGCTGGTGGACCGATTCGACCGGCGCTGGATCTGGCGGACCTGCACCGGTGTGACCGTGATCGCAGCGGTCGCGCTGCTGTTCGCGCCGGAACTGCCGCACGTCATGTGGCCGGCCGCGTTCGTGTTCGGTGGTTTCGGCGGCGGGCTCTACACGCTCGCGATGATCGACGCGGGGCAGCGCTATTCCGGACCGCAACTGATGGCGACGACCGCGGCGCTGGTCTTCGCATACAACGTGGGCAGTTCGGCCGGGCCGGCCCTGGGCGGGCTGGCGCTGGATGCCTGGCCCGATCGCGGACTCGCGTCGCTGATGCTGGTGTTGGCGGCGCTGTCGGTGTGGCGGTTGCGGGGACGGTAGCCGAGATTGCGTGGCCGCTTCGGAAGTCAGCTTCCGATCCATCGTGGCCGGTCGTTCCTCGTTCGCCCGGGCGGGCGAGAGCAGGAAGGGAGACGACCATGGCCAATCAAGACACCCCCGACACCACCCGCGACGCCCGGCTCGAAGCCCGCGTGTCCGCGGCTCAGAAGAGACTGCTCCGGCAGGCGGCGGCACTCTCCGGCCGCACGCTGAGCGAGTTCGTCGTCGCCGGCGCGCAGGATGCAGCGCGCCGGGTGCTCGCCGAGCACGCGTCGGTCCGCCTGTCGCGCGAAGAGCAACGGGTCTTCGTGCAAGCCCTGCTCAACCCGCCGGAGCCGAACGCGCGCCGCAAGCGCGCGGCCGAGGCTTACCGCCGACGCACCGGCGCCAAGCCGAAGACGTCTGGAAGCGCTTCAGCTCGCATCCTGGCGAAGTCGAAGGTCGAGAAGGAAGTGGTGCGTGAAACCCAGGCAGCCGAATTGAGTGAGCGTCTGGCGGTCGAAGTACAAACACACGAGAAGGCCCTCGGCGCCGATTGAACGGATGACGCACTTGCCGATCCGAATCGGCAAGTGCGGTGAACGTGAACAGGGGCTCTGCCGACTGGGCAGTTCACCTGTCCGAGGAAGTGGCCGAGGAGTCCGATCTACATCCCGCTCGGCACCTGTGCTTCAATCCCGCTCCAGATGCCGGCAAGGCACGACAGGAGGAGTTCAGGGGTTCGCAGTCGGCGTCGGGGCCAATGCCTCGACCGCCGGCAGCGCGCGTCCGATGGCACGCATCGGACGTTCGGTTGCGAACGGGTTCTTCGTGTCGGCCTGGCCGGATGCCGCTTCCATCCATTCGCCAAGGATCCGCCATGATCGGAAACCCCGTCGCCCTCACCATCCGCCGCACCATCGAGCGCCCCGCGCCCGCGCTCGTCGACCGCTATCGCGATGCGCCCACCGGCTTCGTGACCGACGCGTTCAACGGCGAGGGCAGCATGCACCACGGGATCAAGCCCATCGATCCCGGCATGAAGTTCTGCGGCACGGCGGTCACGGCCCGTTGCCAGGCCGGTGACAATCTCGCAGCGATGGCGGCCCTCGATTTCGTGCAGCCCGGCGATGTGCTGGTGATCTCCGCCAGTGGCAACGACACCTGCGCCGTCATCGGCGATCTGTGGGCGATCTGGGCCAAGCGGATCGGCGTCGTCGCGATCATCGTCGACGGCCTCGTGCGCGACATTCCCGGTTTGCTGGACGCCGACATCCCCGTGTTCGCACGGGGCCATTGCCCCAACGCCGGTTATCGCAACGGCCCCGGCGAGATCAATCTCGGCGTGACCTGCGGCGGCGTGCATGTCGGGCCCGGTGACATCCTCGTGGGCGACGTGGACGGTGTGGTCGTGATCCCGCGCGCGCTGGCCCACGACGTCGCGGCGCGGCTCGATCTGGTGCGCCAGAAAGAGGCCGACGCGTTGGCGAAGGTGCGGGCCGGCGAGAAGCTCGCGTTCTGGAACGAGGCGGCGCTCACGGCCGGGGGCGGAGTGCGCTATGTGGACTGAGCCCGGCGGAGCCGTCGGCCCGCTGGAGTAGAGTAACGGCCAGAGCGCCACGGAGCGCCTCGACCAACGACTGGAGGAGTCAACTGATGTCCGGATCCATCCTGACGCCCGAGCAGCGGGCCGATTTCGATCGCGACGGTTTCGTGTTCGTGCGCGGATTGTTCGACGCCGAAGAGATCGCACTGATGCGGACTGCCATCGAGCAGGATCCTGCGATCCGCAACAATTTCTACGACCGCAACGATGCTTCGGGTCTGGCCACGAAGATGGTCACGTGGAACCATCCGGGCGACAGCGTCTACGGGCTCGCGGCGCGGAGCCATCGCGTCGTGGACACGATGGAAGACCTGCTGGGCGGCGAGGTCTATCACTACCACTCGAAACTCACCGCCAAGGAGCCCTACGAGGGTGGCGCGTGGGAATGGCATCAGGACTACGGCTACTGGTATCACAACGGCTGCGTGTTTCCGTACATGGCGAGCGTGATGGTCGCGCTCGATCGCACGACGCCCGAGAACGGCTGCCTGCAGGTGGTGCGCGGTTCGCACCTCGCCGGCCGTATCGACCATGGTGTGTTGCCGGGCGAGCAGGTGGGCGCCGATCCGCGGCGGGTCGAAGAGATCCTGCGCCGGATGGAGATCGTCTACGCCGAGATGGAGCCGGGCGACGGTCTGTTCTTCCACAGCAACACGTTGCACCGCTCCGACCAGAACCGCTCCGCGAATCGTCGCTGGACAGTGCTGTACTGCTACAACGCAGCGCGCAACGACCCGTATCTCGAACACCATCATCCGAAGTACACACCGCTCGTGAAGGTGGACGATGGCGCGATCAAGGAGGCCGGCCTGCGCTTTGCGCAGGACACCAGCGCCTATCGGAACAAATCGGCCAATCCGCCGGAACTGAAGAAGCGGATGGACACGAAGGTCGCGTGAACCCGCGGCCCGCTCATCCGCCCGATCCTGCGGGCGGGTGAGAGCGCGCGGCGTGACGGCGTTGCATTTCGGTGCGCAGCGCCGCGAGATGTTCGGTGATCTGCCGGCGCATCAGTGTCGTTCCGATCAGCGGCGGAATCCAGAACCCGGGCACCGATTCCGAGTGATAGCGGATCCGCGTCGCCGCGCCTTCGGCCACCACGGTCATCGTCGTGTCGAATCGCTTCATGTTGCCGCGGACCACGCGGGATCGGATTTCGGCGTCGGGAATCAGAGACACTTCCCGTTCGACTTCGTAGTCGTGCGAGAACCATCCCAGCGTGACCTTGCCCCGCTGCAGCACCCGCAGCGGTTCGTCCGGGCCGCTGACGACGCGGCTTTCCGTCAGTCCCGCGATGTATTCGGTCATGTGCGGGTAGTCGGTCAACACTTCCCACGCGATGCCGAGTGGAAT
>JAHCKV010000331.1 GCA_026125595.1 Burkholderiales bacterium
CGTGACCCCGACCATCGCCTCCTACGATCCGGTGCCGGCGCTGGCCTCCACCCTCGGCCTGCCGCCGGGCGCGATCGCGGCGGTGCTCGCGATGCTCGACGCCGGCGACACCGTCCCGTTCATCGCGCGCTACCGGAAGGAGGCCACCGGCGGCCTCGACGACACGCAACTGCGGTTGCTGGAAGAGCGGCTGTCGTATCTGCGCGAGCTGGAGGAACGCCGCGCCGCGGTGCTGGAGAGCATCGAATCCCAGGGCAAGCTGACGCCGGAGCTGCGCGCCGCCGTCGAGAACGCCGACACGAAGCAGCGGCTGGAAGACCTGTACCTGCCGTACAAGCCGAAGCGCCGGACCAAGGCGCAGATCGCCCGCGAAGCCGGCCTCGAGCCGCTGGCCGACGCGCTGCTGAACGACCCGACGCTGGTACCGGACGAGGAAGCCGCGAAGTATCGGAAGGACCCGTTCACCACCACCGACGGTGACAATCCGGGCGTGCCGGATGCGAAGGCCGCGCTGGATGGTGCGCGCCAGATCCTGATGGAGCGCTTCGCCGAGGATGCCGATCTGCTGGCGCGGTTGCGGACCCATCTGCAGGAATACGGCGTCGTCGTGTCGAAGGTGGCCGAAGGCAAGGAAGAGCCGGGCGCGAAGTTCCGCGACTATTTCGACTACGCGGAGCCGCTGCGGCAAGTGCCGTCCCATCGCGCGCTGGCGTTGTTTCGCGGCCGGACTGAAGACGTGCTGCGCATCGCGTTGAAGCTGCCCGAGGAACTGGCCGCCGATGCCAAGCCGACCGGACCGGGCGTCTTCGAACGCATGATCGCGGAACGCGTCGGCATCGACGCGCGCGGTCGTGCTGCCGATGCGTGGCTGGTGGAAACCGCGAACTGGACGTGGCGCGTCAAGCTCGCGTGGCAGATCGAAGGCGATCTGCTGGCCGATCTGCGGGCGAAGGCCGAGATCGAGGCGATCCGCGTGTTCGCGCAGAACCTGCACGATCTGCTGCTCGCCGCACCGGCCGGCGCACGACCGACGCTCGGGCTCGACCCGGGTCTGCGCACCGGGGTGAAGGTCGCCGTCATCGATCGCACGGGCAAGGTCGTCGCAACCGACACGATCTATCCACACGCGCCGCGCAACGACTGGGATGGTGCCATCGCCGCCATCGCGAAACACGCGAAGGCACACGCCGTCGAGCTGATCGCCATCGGCAACGGCACCGCATCGCGCGAGACCGACAAGCTCGCGGCGGATCTCATCAGGCGGCATCCCGAATTGAAGCTGACGAAGGTCATGGTGTCCGAAGCCGGTGCGTCGGTGTACTCGGCCTCGGAACTCGCGGCGCGCGAGTTCCCGGACCTCGACGTGAGCCTGCGCGGCGCGGTGTCGATCGCGCGGCGCTTGCAGGATCCACTGGCCGAACTGGTCAAGATCGATCCGAAATCCATCGGTGTCGGCCAGTACCAGCACGACGTCAGCCAGACGAGACTCGCGCAGTCGTTGGTCGCGGTCGTCGAGGATTGCGTGAATGCCGTCGGCGTGGACGTGAACACGGCCTCCGCGGCGTTGCTGACGCGGGTGTCCGGACTGACCGCGTCCCTCGCCGAGAACGTCGTGAAGCATCGCGATGCGAACGGACCGTTCAATTCGCGCGAAGCATTGCGGGCCGTGCCGCGACTGGGCCCCAAGACCTTCGAGCAGGCAGCCGGCTTCCTGCGCATCACGGGCGGCGACAATCCGCTCGATGCGTCGGCCGTGCACCCGGAAGCGTATCCGGTGGTGGAGCGCATTCTGGCGGACGTGAAGCGCGGCATCGGCGAACTGATGGGCCGGGCCGATGCGATCCGTACGATCGACGCGAAACGCTATACCGATGAACGATTCGGCCTGCCGACGGTGCAGGACATCCTGCGCGAACTGGAGAAGCCGGGCCGGGATCCGCGTCCGGAGTTCCGCACCGCGACGTTCAAGGATGGCGTCGAGGACCTGAAGGATCTGCAACCCGGCATGCTGCTCGAAGGTGTCGTGACCAACGTCACCAACTTCGGTGCGTTCGTCGACGTCGGCGTGCATCAGGACGGGCTGGTGCACGTGTCGATGCTGTCCGAGAAATTCGTCAAGGATCCGCGCGAAGCGGTGAAGGCCGGCGATCTGGTCCGCGTGAAGGTGCTCGAGGTGGATGTGCCGCGCAAGCGCATCGCATTGTCGATGCGGCTCGACGCCGAAATCGGTCCACGCAGCGAGGGTGGATCGCGTCGCGACGCGGGGCCGCGCGGCGATACACCGCGGCGCCCGGATCGCGGCCCCGATCGCAACGCCGGCAAGGGGCAGGATCGCGGACCGCGGCCGGCCGTGCGGCAGGCACCACCGCCACCGTCCGGTGCCATGGCCGATGCGTTGGCGCGGGCGCTGAAGAAGTAGCGGGGCGTTCGAAGGCACCTCCGGCCTCCGGCAGAATGGCGGTCCGGCCGGGCGCGGTGCCACGGCCCTCGACGGAGGGCGCGCGATGTCGAACGATACGAATATCCCGGTCCTGATCGTCGGTGCCGGCCCTACCGGCCTGATGCTCGCCATCACATTGCGCTGTCATGGGGTGGCGGTGCGGTTGATCGACCGACTGGCCGCGCCGGCGACCATTTCCAAGGCCCTCGCGATCTGGAGCGGCAGCATGGAGGCCCTGGCGGGCATCGGCGTGATCGATCGGTTTCTCGCCGTCGGCGTGCGGTTGCAATCGCTCCGTGTCGGCGACGGCAGCCATCGGCTGGCGACGCTGGTCGTCGGTGAAGGCATCGACAGTCCGTATCCGTTTCCGTTGCTGCTGCCGCAGTCGGTCACCGAAACGATACTCACCGATCGCGCCGCGGCGTTCGGCGTAGCGGTGGAACGCGGCGTCGAACTGGTGAGTTTGTCGCAGCACGAACACGGGGTGTCGGCGACGTTGCGTCATGCCGATGGCCGGCAGGAACAGACGGAAGCCTCGTATCTCGTGGGTGCCGACGGCGCGCGCAGTGCGGTGCGGCAGCAGATCGATGTCGCGTTCGAGGGCTATACCGAGCCGCAGACCTTTCTGCTCGGCGATGTGAAGATCTCCGGGGGCGATCTCGATCGGCGGACCATCACGATCTGGTGGAATCAGGGCGGCACGATCGCGCTGTTCCCATTCGAGAACGACGTCTGGCGCATCCTCGGGGTTCGCGAACAGGACGGCGGCGATGCGCCGCCGACGCTGGAAGAATTGCAGAACCTCGCCGAACGGCACGGGCCGCCCGGCCTGCGACTGCACGATCCGTCGTGGCTGTCCGCATTTCGCATCAACGAACGGCTCGCGGCGCGGTATCGCGTCGGCCGCGTGTTTCTCGCCGGCGATGCCGCGCACATCCATAGCCCCGCCGGTGGGCAGGGCATGAACACCGGGTTGCAGGATGCGGTCAATCTCGGCTGGAAGCTGGCGCAGGTGGTCAAGGCCATTTCGCCCGACAGCCTGCTCGATACCTACGAGGCCGAGCGGCATCCGGTCGCCGCGCGCGTCTTGCGCTACACGCTTGCCGCCGTTGCCGTCGGCCGCCCCGACGACCGCTCGAAGGCACTGAACAGCGTGGTGGCGGAGCTGCTCGGCCTCGAGCAGGGGCGCAAGTTCATCGGCGGCATGATGTCCGAACTCGATATCGCCTACGACCTTGGCGGCAGCCATCCGCTGGTCGGCCGTCGCATGCCCGATCTCGACCTCACGACCGGGAGCGGGCCGACGCGGGTCTATGCCCTGCTGCATGAAGCCAAGCCGCTGCTGCTCGATTTCGGCGGCTCCGGCAGCGTCGACATCGCGGGCTGGGCGGATCGTGTCCGGCTCGTTGCCGCTCATTATGAGGGCGCTTGGGAATTGCCGGTCACCGGCATCGTCCCTGCCCCCACCGCAGTGCTGGTTCGGCCCGACGGTCACGTGGCATGGGTCGGCGACGGCCCGGGCGCCGGGCTGCAGGATGCGCTGGCGATTTGGTTCGGTACGCCCGTTTAGGCTGCGGGCAGCGCCAGCCGGTCCTGCTGCTCGATCACCGGCATCGTCCGCTCGGCATTGGTGTCGCCGGCAAAGGCCGACATCACGCCGCGGGCGGCACGTCGCGCCAGCGCGACATTCTGCTCGCTGAGATAGGCGAACGCATCTTCGAGCTCGGGCGGAATGACGCCCTCATACTCGACGATCAGTTCCTCGGTGAGCGCCGTGACGACGAAATGGCGGGCCGTGATGTCGTCGGCGAGGTCGGCGGCGCGTGCGTGGAAGATCAGCCGGGCGATGAGGTTGGAGACGGCGGCGCTCAGTCCGCAGCGCGACAGCAGCGCATTGAGCGCCGGCCGGCCGCCGGTCTCGAGGATAGTGAAAACTTTTTCGCGCGGCGCGTTCGACAGCGCGGCGAGGCATTCGGCGAAGAACATCACATGGCCGTTGACCACGGCATGCAGCATCACGCG
>JAHCKV010000332.1 GCA_026125595.1 Burkholderiales bacterium
ATGTCCGCTTCCCCGGCGAGCAGCGCATTGAGTTGCGTCTGCGGGTCGCGGATGATCAGCCATTCAGTGCGCTCGACGTACACGTTCTTGCCACCGGTGGTGCCGGAAGGCGGCTCGCTGCGCGGTTTGTATTTCGGATTGCGCAGGAACACCGCGCGGTCGCCCGGCTTGAATTCGTCGGTCTTGAACAGGAACGGCCCCGACCCGATGGTCTCCTTGATCGGTTGGTCTCCGGGCGTGTCCGCCACCCGCTTGGGCATGATGAACGGCACGTTGGCGGACGGTTTGCCGAGCGCTTCCAGCATCATGCCGAAAGGCTCCTTCAGCACGATGACGAAGCGCTGCGGATCCGGCGTCTCGTAGTGCTCGACCGCGCGCGCCAGCGCGCCTCCCATCGCGTCGCGGGTCGACCAGCGTTTCAGCGACGCGACGACGTCATCGCTGGTGACCGGTTTGCCGTCGTGGAACTCGAGGCCCGGTCGCAGCGTGAAGCTCCAGGTCTTGTGGTCCTTGGAAACCGACCATTTGTCCACCATCTGCGGTTTGACGTGGCCGTCGGCGTCGGTGCCGAACAGCGTGTCGTAGACCATGTAGCCGAAGTTGCGGGTGACGTATGCCGTGGTCCAGATCGGATCGAGAATCGTGATGTTCGACTGGGGAATGATCCGCAATGTCGATGCGGCGGACTGGGCGAGTGCGCCGGTGGCCGCCGACGCGGCGGCGAGGCACAGCGCGGCTCGCAGCAACAGGGAGCGGATCGGGCGATCCGGCAGCTTGCGGATGTTCACGGAAATCTCCTGGAGGACGGCGCGGTTCCGATCCGACGTGCGTCGGAACGCCGGGTGCATTGTAGAAGGCCGGGCTTCGGTTGACGACGGAAAAGCGGCGTCCAGGGGTTGGTCGAATCCCATTGCAACGGCTCTCGCACATCGGCGGCGTATGCTCAACACTGGAGCGATTTCTTCATGTCCGCCATCCTGAAACCTGTCGCGTCGGCACCCGCCACCGAGGAAGTCCGCCTCGCGGTGGAAGGCATGACTTGCGCGTCGTGCGCCGGGCGCGTCGAGCGGGCACTGCGCGCGGTGCCCGGCGTCGAGCGAGCCGAGGTCAACCTTGCCACGGAGATTGCCACCGTGGCCGTCGTCACCGGCTCGGCGTCGGCCCAGCGGCTGATCGAAGCCGTGAATGCCGCCGGGTTCGGCGGTGCGATCGATCGACCGGAGGCGCCGGTTCCGCCATCGCCCCCCGATCGCGAAGGCTGGCGCGTCGCGATCGCCGCGGCACTGTCGTTGCCGCTGGTCGTGCCGATGGCCGGCGATGCCGTCGGCGCCCACTGGATGCTGCCGGGCTGGATCCAACTCGTGCTCGCGACGCCCGTGCAGTTCTGGCTCGGGGCACGGTTCTATCGGGCCGGCTGGAGCGCGCTGCGGGCGCGATCCGGCAACATGGATCTGCTGGTGGCGCTCGGGACCAGCGCGGCCTATGGACTCAGCGTCTGGCAACTCGTCTTCGCTCGCACGGCCATGCCGCATCTGTATTTCGAGGCGTCGGCGGTCGTCATCACGCTGGTACTGCTCGGCAAGTGGCTCGAAGCGCGTGCCAAGCGGCAGACCACGGCGGCGATCCGGGCATTGCAGGCGCTGCGGCCCGAGACCGCGCACGTCCGCCAGGCGGACGGCAGCGAGGTCGACACGCCCATCGCACGAGTGCGTGCCGGGCATGACATCGTGGTACTGCCGGGGGAACGCATCCCGGCCGACGGCGAGATCGCCGAAGGCTCGAGTCACGTCGATGAATCGCTGCTGACCGGCGAGAGCCTGCCGGTCGCGAAGCATCCCGGTGACCGCGTGACCGGCGGCGCGATGAATGCCGAGGGTCGACTCGTGGTGCGGGTCACGGCGGTCGGAGCCGAATCGGCGCTGTCCCGCATCGTCCGGCTGGTCGAGTCGGCGCAGGGACGCAAGGCGCCGATCCAGCGTCTGGTGGATCGGGTCAGCGCGGTGTTCGTGCCGATCGTGATCGGCATCGCGGTCGTGACGTTTCTCGCGTGGGGTGTCGCCACGGGCGACTGGCCGCTCGCGACGCTGAACGCCGTGGCCGTCCTGGTGATCGCGTGTCCGTGTGCGCTCGGTCTGGCGACGCCCGCCGCCATCATGGCCGGCACCGGTGTCGCGGCACGGCACGGCATCCTGATCAAGGATGCGCAGGCCCTCGAGCTTGCCCACGCCGTCGATACCGTGGCGTTCGACAAGACCGGCACGCTGACCGAAGGACGGCCGGTGCTGGTGGAGAATGTTCCGGCGGCAGCGGTCGCGGCCGTCGAGGTGCTGGGACTCGCAGCGGCCCTGCAGCGGGGCAGCGCACACCCGTTGGCGCGCGCCACGCTGGCCGCGGCGCTGGAAGCCGGTATCGCGGTCGAGTCGTCGCACGATCTGCGTGTGCTCGCGGGTCGCGGCGTGGCGGGCCGGGTCGGCGATCGCGATCTGCGGCTGGGCAGCCTGCGACTCGTGCGAGAAATCGGTTTCGATCCCGGCGAGCTGGCCGTCACGTCCGAGCGGTTGCAGGGGCAAGGCCGCACCGTGTCGTGGCTCGTCGACGTCGGGCCGGCCGGTCGGGTGCTGGGTCTGCTCGCATTCGGCGATGTCGCCCGGTCGTCGTCGCGTCACGCCATCGCAACGCTCGAGGCGGCCGGTATCCGCACCGTGATGATCAGTGGTGACAATCGGGGGGCGGCCGAAGCCGTGGCGCGTACGCTCGGCATTCGCGATGTTCGTGCCGATGTGCTGCCCGAAGCGAAGGCGGGTGTCGTCGACGCGCTGCGCGCGGAAGGCGGTCGGGTGGCGATGGTCGGCGACGGTGTCAATGACGCGCCGGCATTGGCGGCGGCCGACGTCGGTATCGCGATGGGTGGTGGCACCGACGTGGCCATGCACGCGGCCGGCATCACGTTGATGCGCGACGATCCGGCGCTGGTGGCCGATGCGATCGACATTTCGCGGCGCACGTGGCGGAAGATCCGGCAGAACCTGTTCTGGGCGTTCGTCTACAACGTCATCGGCATTCCGCTCGCGGCGTTCGGGCTGCTCAACCCGGTGATCGCCGGCGCCGCGATGGCGCTGAGCAGCGTCAGCGTGGTCACCAATGCATTGCTGCTGCGGCGGTGGCGGCCGACAGCGGATCGGCGGGACGAACGGGGGAAGTCGTAAGCGGAGCAGGATGCCGGGCGGCGTCGAGGCTCAACCCAGCGTACTCGGCGTGATCGTCATCCACGTACGTCCCGGCGTGCGTTCGACGCGACAGCGATCCTTCGTCGGATTGCAGCGATAGGTGAGCAGCAGCTTGTCGCGAACGTTCGACAATCGGGCGGGGCGCAGCACGACCGCATTGATGCCGTCGCAACGAGCCGAGCGCGTCAGCACACCATTGGCATCCTGGTCGAACAGGAAGCGGCCGAGGGATTGCGTGAAGCCGTAGCTCGTGCGGCTCACGAGATCGGGATAGGCGGCTTCGCGGCCCTGCAGGTCGATCAGCAGCGCATCGCAGCGCACGTCGAACACGCGTCGTTCGCCGACGATGTCGCGGTCTTCATCGGGATAGCTGTCGACGATGAAGCGGTGCCAGTGGAACACCGTCTCGTACACCGTGGTCTCCAGTTCGATGGATCCATACCAGACGCCGTGGTGGCGGCCGTCGCCGAAGCGCGTCGCCTGCCAGTGGGATGGATCGAAGGCGTATGTCACGACGGTGCCGTAGTCGAACGGGCGCGTGATGATCGGCGCGGTCGTCGGGCGATAGCCGGCGGCTTCGCTGGCGATGGCGATGTTCCAGTCGACCGGATCGGTGGAGAGATCGTCGAACAGATCCTGCGAAGCGCGGATCGTCTTGATGTTGCGCACGAGATCGCCTTCGACGAAGACGGTCGCCGAACAGATCGGACCGAACATCAAGTGCCCCGTTCGAAATCCAGGTAGCGGCGCAGCGCCAGCAGTCCCTCGAAGCCGTGGGTCACGGCGATGTCCACCGGCCGGCCACCGAGGCGGCGGCTCGGCGTGGTCATCCAGCGGTAGGCGAGATCGCGGTCCTGCGGAAACAGGATCCGCAACGATTTGTGAATGCCCAGCAGGTGGCCGGCGCGATCGAGCAGATCACGGCTGTCGGCGAGTGGATCGCCTTTCCGGTACCGCGCGAGCGTCGACCGATTGTCGGCGGAGAGACCGAGCAGCGCAGCTTGTTCGGCGGTCGACAGTTTCCAGTGGTCGAACAGTTGCGTGACCATGCGCGCGAGCCGTTCCCGGGCTTCGCGGGTGGCCGGATCGACGTCGGCGCCGCCGATGTCGACGGCGCCGGTCGATGCTGGTTTATGCAGGATGGTAGCCATAGCTACCAAAAAAGTAGCATTTACTACGATCGACCGCAAGTGGCCTGGTGGAGCACTACCGGGGCCACGGC
>JAHCKV010000333.1 GCA_026125595.1 Burkholderiales bacterium
TCCCCACAGCCCGCTGGCCTACGCGCCGGTGTCCCGCAGCGTCGCCGCCGCGAACGAGTTGATGGTCCGGCTGCTGCAGCGCTATGCGAAGCCCGAGTGGGGCATCGATACCGTGGAGGTTGCCGGCAAGCCGGTGGCCGTCGCCATCGAGCCGATCGTCGAGAAGCCGTTCTGCCATCTGCTGCACTTTCGCCGCGACACGCGTCGGCGAGATCCGAAGGTGCTGGTGGTCGCACCGCTGTCCGGTCACCACGCCACGCTGCTGCGCGACACCGTGCGCACGCTGTTGCGTGACCACGACGTTTACGTCACCGACTGGATCGATGCGCGGCTCGTGCCACTCGATCGAGGTGAATTCCATCTGGATGACTACGTCGAATACGTGCAGGAATTCATCCGGCGCCTGGGTCCGGACGTCCATGTGATCTCGGTCTGTCAGCCGACGGTGCCGGTTCTGGCTGCCGTGTCGCTGATGGCGGCCGACAAGGACAAGGCGTTGCCGAAGACGATGACGATGATGGGCGGACCCATCGATACGCGCCGCAACCCGACGGCGGTCAACAACTTCGCGACCGGTCGCCCGTTGTCGTGGTTCGAGAGCCACGTGATCGAGCGGGTCCCCGCCAAGTATCCGGGCGCTGGCCGCGCCGTGTATCCGGGTTTCCTGCAGCACGCAAGCTTCATCGCGATGAATGCCGATCGACACATCGAGGCCCATCGCGAGTTCTTCAACCATCTGGTGCAGGGTGACGGTGAAAGCGCCGAAGCCCACCGCCGTTTCTACGACGAATACAACGCCGTGCTCGACATGGCGGCGCCCTACTACCTGGAAACGCTGCGCGTCGTGTTCATGGAGCATGCGCTGCCCAACGGCACGTGGCGCGTGCGCGGTCAGCGCGTCGAACCGGCCGCGATTCGCAACGTCGCGCTGTTCACGATCGAAGGCGAGCTGGACGACATCTCGGGCGTCGGGCAGACCGAGGCGGCCCACGACCTGTGCAGCAACATTCCGAAGACGCGGCGCGACCATTTCCTGGTCGAAGGGGTCGGGCACTACGGCATCTTCAGCGGTCGACGCTATCGCGAACGGGTGTACCCGCGGATCCGGGATTTCATCGCGAAACACGGCTGAGAAGAAGGGTCTCGTCCTGCGGCATCGCGGCGGAAGGCGCGGGACGGCGTCCGGCGATACCGCGGCGCGGGCACGGCCGTGGCGCGCCTTTTCGTTGCAAGGCCGGATATCCTCCGGCCTTTTCCTTTTCGGAGAACCCTTCGATGTCCGGCGACACATTTGGCAAACCGCTGGCGGACCGATTCGCTTTCGTCACCGGTGGGACCAGTGGCATCGGTCTCGCGATCGCGCAGGGGCTTGCGGCGGCGGGCGCCGCCGTCCGCGTCTCCGGCCTCACCGACCGCGAAGTCGACGACGCGGCATCGGACGGCATCGACGCCGTCCGTCTCAATGTGGCCGACAGTGGTGCCGTTTCGCGGGTCATCGGCGGTCTCGATCGCCTCGATGTGCTGGTGAACTGTGCGGGCATGATTCGCCGGGGCACCGAACACGAGATCGATGTGTTCGAGCAGGTGGTCGACGTGAACCTCGTCGGCACCATGCGTTGCTGCACGGCGGCGAAGCCGCTGCTTGCGCGTGACGGTGGCGCGATCGTGAACATTGCTTCGATGCTGTCGTTCTTCGGTGGCGGTCTGGTGCCGGGCTACAGCGCGTCGAAAGGGGGGGTCGCACAACTGACGCGTTCGCTCGCCATCGCGTATGCCGCTGATAGAATCCGGGTCAATGCCGTGGCGCCGGGCTGGATCGCCACACCGCTCACCGAGGCGCTGCAGGCCGACGAGGCTCGCAGCCGCGCGATTCTCGATCGCACCCCGCTGCGGCGTTGGGGAAAGCCCGACGACATCGCGGGTGCCTGCGTGTTTCTCTGCACTCCCGCCGCCGCCTTCATCACCGGCGTGATACTGCCGGTGGATGGTGGGTATCTCTGTGTCTGATATCGATTCGAACGAGGAGAGATTGCCGTGAATGCCCCTCTCGCGATAAACGGACTGTCCGCCTTCGGCATGCAGCCCGAGATCGTCACCCTTGCCATTCCGGAAGACGAACGCGTCTGGGTACCCCAGGCGCCGGGCGTCTGGTTCCGGCCGTTGATGCTCAACACCGTGTCCGGCGGCTGGTTCAATCTGCTGCGCGTACGCAAGACCGGTGTGCTGAGTCGTCACCGTCACCCGATGGCTGTCTTCGGCTATGTGCTCAAGGGCCGTTGGCGCTATCTCGAACACGACTGGATCGCCGAAGAAGGTGGTTTCGTCTACGAACCGCCGGGCGAAGTGCACACGCTCGTCGTCGATGCGCCGGTCGAAGAGATGATCACGCTGTTCAACGTCAACGGTGCCATGATCTACGTCGACGAGCATGGCAAGACGGCGGGTTACGAAGACGTGTTCACCAAGATCGAGATGTGCCGCGCCCACTACGAGCAAGTCGGATTGGGTGCCGACTACGTCAATCAATTCATCCGCTGAGATCTTCCCGATCGCAGCGTGTGCTTTCCAAGAGCAAATTCCATGACCAAAGCAGTCCGATTCCATAAGGCCGGCGGCCCCGAAGTCCTCGTCTACGAAGATGTCGAGGTCGGTGCGCCGGCCGAAGGCCAGGCGAAGGTGCGGCACACCGCCGTGGGTTTGAACTTCATCGACACGTATCACCGTTCCGGTCTCTATCCGCTGCCGTTGCCCAGCGGCATCGGGCTCGAAGGCGCGGGTGTCGTGGAAGCCGTCGGCCCCGGTGTCGACTACCTGAAGGCCGGTGATCGGGTGGCATACGCGGGCGGGCCGCCCGGCAGCTATTCCGAGGTGCGGCTGATTCCGGCCGATCGCCTGGTCAAGATCCCCGACGGGATCACCGATCAGCAAGCCGCCGCGATGATGCTGAAGGGCCTCACGACACAGTACCTGATCCGCCGCACGTTCCGCGTGCAAGCCGGGCAAACCGTGCTGTTCCATGCGGCCGCCGGTGGTGTCGGCCTCATCGCCGGTCAGTGGCTGAAGGCGCTGGGTTGCACCGTCATCGGCACCGTCGGTTCCGATGAGAAGGCCAAGCTCGCGAAGGCGCACGGCTACGACCACACGATCGTCTACACGCGCGAGAACTTCGCCGAGCGCGTGAAGGAGATCACCAACGGCGCGAAGCTGCCCGTCGTGTTCGATTCGGTCGGCAAGGACACCTTCATGGGTTCGCTCGACTGTCTCGCGCCGCTCGGCATGCTTGCCGTGTTCGGCAACGGATCCGGTCCCGTGCCGGCGTTCGATCTGGGACTGCTGGCGCAGAAGGGTTCGCTGTTCGTGACGCGCCCGACCCTCAACACCTACGTCGCGAAGCGCGCCGATCTGGTCGCCTCCGCGGAAGAGCTGTTCGACGTCGTCAAGTCGGGCAAGGTCAAGATCGAGATCAACCAGACCTATTCGCTGAAGGACGCCGCGCAAGCGCACCGCGATCTCGAAGGTCGCAAGACGACGGGCTCGACGATTTTCACGTTGTAGACGAAGACACGCAGTACCCGTGACGGGCGGCATGGACCGCCGGTCACGGCGCAGGACGAGCCGGCGCCACAGCCGGCCGAACCACAAGGGATGGGAGGAATGCGCGTGATTGCAGATCTGAAAGGCAAGGTCGTGCTCGTCACCGGTGCCAGCACGGGCATCGGCGCCGCCGCGGCGGAAGCATTCGGCGCCAATGGCGCCAAGGTCGTCGTCCACTACAACGCGAGCCAGGATCCCGCGGAAGCCGTCGCCGCGCGCATCCGCAAGTCGGGCGGCGACGCGATCACGCTGCAGGGTGACGTCACGTCGACCGCCACCTGCAGGACGATCGTCGATCAGGCGGTCGCGAAGATGGGGCGTGTCGACGTCCTGATCAACAACGCCGGCGGACTGGTGCAACGGGTTCCCGTTGCCGACCTCACCGATGAACTCTTCGACAAGGTGCTGCACCTCAACGTCCGTTCGGCGCTGATGTGCATCGCGGCCGCCGTGCCGCATATGCGCAAGCAAGGGGGCGGCAACATCATCAACGTCACCTCCGTCGCCGCGCGCCATGGCGGCGGTCCCGGTGCGGTGCTCTACGCCGGTTCCAAGGGCTTCGTCAGCACGATGACCCACGGTCTCGCGAAGGAACTGGTCAAGGACAACATCCGGGTCAATGCCGTCGCTCCGGGCGTGATCCAGACTCCGTTCCACGATCGGTACTCGTCGCCGCAGATGATGGAAGGCTTCAAGGCCTCGATTCCGATGAACCGAATCGGAACGGCCGACGAGTGCGCCGGTGCGTTCGTCTTCCTGGCATCCGATCAACTGAGTGGCTACGTCACCGGTCAGATCATCGAGGTGAACGGCGGCCAGTACATGCCATGAACGCAT
>JAHCKV010000334.1 GCA_026125595.1 Burkholderiales bacterium
TAGGCATCGTAGGTACAGGTCTTCAGCAGTCGGCCCGACAACGAGTAGAACTCGGCCTTGTGGGGAGCGAACGTGCCCTGCCGAACCCAGTACTTCACCTTCTGATAGGTCACGGTGCGGTCGACCGCCGTGAGTTCGAGGACGTAGTGGGGTTGGCCATCGACGGCTTCGGTGCCGATCAGCTTCGGCGAATAATCGCCGCTGAAGTTGGCCCGGGCGATGTCGCCGTTGGCCACGACGCCCGTCAGACGCTGCGACAGCGCGAGCCGCACCGGCTGGGAAACGTTCGGCACGAAGAGCCAGAGGTCTCGGTCCTTCATCAGCAGAATCTGCCCGCGCTCGGCCGCCGGGGCCGTGGTCAGCACGATCGTGTTGGCGTTGCCCTTGGACAGCACCTTGAAATCGCGCGTCTCCGGCTCTTCGCCGCTCTCGACGGACTTGATCCGGATCGCAACCTCGAAACCCTGGTTCGGGAACCGGATCTCGTCGGCCTTCTGCAGGATCGACTTCGCCTGTGCGTCACCTTCCTCCTGCGTAAATCCGACGGATGTGCTCAAGGCCAAGGCCACGGCGCCGATGACCACCGGGATAGCGGCACGATACAAAGCGGGAGCGCGAAGAGGCAGTTTCATGTTTTCTCGTCTTTTTCTTTGTTGTTCAGTATGATAAACCGCAAAACCTCACCCGATACCTGAACTCCTATGCCGGAACCGGTCGTAGAAGTCGATCACGTCTTCAAGGAATACAAGCTCGGGGACCACATGGTCACCGCCCTTGACGACGTCACCCTCACGATCGAACGGGGCGTGTTCCTCGCGATCGCCGGCCCGTCGGGCAGCGGCAAGTCGACGCTACTCAACATCATCGGCTGCGTCGACACGCCGAGCAGAGGTCGGGTCGCCATCGCGGGTCATGACGTTTCCGGAAAGACGCCGGATCAGCTGGCGAATCTTCGTGGCCGAAATATCGGCTTCGTTTTCCAAACCTTCAACCTCTTCCCCGTGTTGACTGCAGCGGAGAATGTCGAGTATCCGCTGCTGCAAATGCCGGAACTCGACAAGGAAGACCGGACGGAACGGGTTTCCGCGATGCTGGACATGGTGGGGCTCGGCAAGTTTGCCAAGCATCGACCGAATCAGCTCTCGGGCGGGCAGCGGCAGCGCGTTGCGATCGCGCGCGCGCTGGTGACACATCCCGAGATCGTACTCGCGGACGAACCGACGGCGAACCTCGACCACAAGACCGGCGAAGGCATCCTCGCGCTGATGCGCGAGATCAATCGACGCTCGCGCACCACCTTCATCTTCTCGACCCACGACAAGAAAGTGATCGATGCGGCCGACCGCCTCGTCACGATCGAAGATGGAACGCTGCGGTTGCTCGGCATCCGCAAGGACGGGCAATGGATCACGACCCCCGCCAATCGCAAGCCCGCGCCCGCCGCGCCGGAAATCTGACCGGACTTTCGAAAGGGACCACGATGCAATCGATCGTATGCGGCGCGGTAACGACGGGAACCATGATCTTCGCGCTCGCGCTGCCGGCCACCGGTACAGCGGAGGTCGTGACGGAGACAGCCGGGTCGATCAGGGCGACGAAAGCCACGAGAACGACCACGGCCGGCGCCGTCGGAAGAACCGCGGCAGCGGCGGTCGTCGCTCAAGCAGATGCCGGCGGTGGTCTGCCGAGCAGCAGGGACAACCTGTTCGGAACCGACACGCCGGCCGACGGGAAAACCCCGTCGAGCCGCGACGAACTGTTCGGCGCGGATCCAGAACCGGCGGAGGCCGCCTCCACCAGCAAGGACGATCTGTTCGGTCTGTCGAGCAACGACGGTGACGCCGGCTCGAAGAAACCGCAGCAGACCGGGCTGGTATTCCGCGGCTTCGTGCAGCAGGAAACCGCATACACCTATGCAGACCCGGCACACTGGTCACGCGCGTCGCTGCGGGGTCAGATCGGCACCACCGGCAAGCTGGGCGACAACATCAAATGGAAAGCGACACTGCGTGGTTTCATCGATCCGCTCTACTTCGGATCCGAGTACTACCCGACGCCCGTCCGTCACGATGAACGTTCGGAAGCGCTGATCGGCGAGACCTACATCGACACGTCGCTGAAGGGTGTCGAACTACGACTCGGCCGCCAGAACATCATCTGGGGCGAAATGGTCGGCCTGTTCTTCGCCGACGTCGTGTCGGCGAAGGACTTGCGCTCGTTCGTGCTGCCGAGCTTCGACATCATCCGCATTCCTCAATGGGCCGCGCGTGCCGAACACTTCTTCGGCAACTCGCACGTCGAGTTCGTGTGGATTCCGTACAACACGTACGACAACATCGGAAAGCCGGGCGCGGAGTTCTATCCGATGCAGATTCCCGCACCGGTCGGCTTCACGCAGCAATTCCGCGCCGAAGCCATTCCGGCGCGTTCCATCGCGAACTCCAACTACGGCGGACGCTTCTCGACACTTCAGAACGGCTGGGATCTCACGGCGTTCTACTATCGCAGCACGGATGCCACCGCGACGTTCTATCGCGACATCGATCCGTTCGCACAGACCATCACTTGGCAGGCGCGCCACGACCGTATCTGGCAAGCCGGCGGCACGATGAGCAAGGATCTCGGCACGGCCGTGCTGAAAGGCGAGGCGGTGTACACCGATGGCCGAAGCTTCAACGTGACGCGTCCGACGGAAGCGACCGGTGTCGTACGGCAGAACACGTGGGACTGGGCGTTGGGACTGGACTTCAACCTCCCGCGCGACATCCGCCTCAATCTGCAGGGCTTTCAGCGCATCTACCAGGGCCATGACCGGGATCTGATCCACGATCATGTGGAAAGCGGTGCCACGGTGTTGGTGAATGCCAAGGTGTTTCGCAAGTGGGAAGCGGAAGTGTTGCTGATCCACAGCCTCAACCGCAGCGAGTATCTGGTCCGTCCGAAGATGATCTGGAAGGTTCAGCCCAACTTGCGCGTCGCATTCGGCGTCGATGTGTTCGACGGACCGGTCACCGGCGTGCTCGGCCGCTATCGCGACCGGGATCGCGTCTACGTCGAAACGCGGTACGACTTCTAGGCTCCGCCCCATGTACCTGCGGGAGCGGATTCAGGAACAGCTGAAAGCTTGGCTCGAGGTCGCTCGACTCGACTTCCAGCTGGCGCTGCGCAACGTGCTGCGACAGCGCAGGCGCAGCCTGTTCGGTCTGGTGTCGATCTCGGGTGGCGTGGTCGCAATGCTGCTCGCAGCGGGGTTTTTCGAGTGGAACTACGATGCGATGCGCGAGGGGATGATCCGCGCCCGGATCGGCCACATCCAGGTCGTGAAACCAGGCTATCTCGAGGCCGGAGAGGCGGACCCCCTGTCGTATCTGATCCCGGAAACGGCGCCGGAGCGGGAACTGATCGAAGCGTTTCCGGCCGTGGAGATCGTCGCGCCCCGTCTGACCTTCAGCGGTCTGGTAAGCATGGGGGAATCGACGATCTCGTTTCTCGGGGAAGGCGTGGTTCCGAGCGCCGAAGAGAAGCTGAGCGGCGCATTGCGCATCGTCGATGGCGTCGACCTCTCGGGCCCGAAGGCGGACGAAGCGATGCTCGGTCAGGGTCTGGCGCAGACGCTGGGTGTCGGGGTCGGAGCGAACGTGATCCTGGTCGTGAAGACCAGCTCCGGTGGCGTCAATGCGAAAGAGCTTCGGGTCGTCGGCGTGTTCGGCACCATCACCAAGGCCTACGACGACTACGCACTGCGGCTGCCTCTCAAGACGGCGCAGGAGCTGCTGCGCGTGAAGGGCGTCCACAGCTGGCTGATTCTGCTGGACGCCACGTCGCGCACGGACTCCACGCTGGCCCGCATGCAGGAGAAGATTCCCACGAACGATCTCGAGTTCGTACCGTGGCACAAGACGGCCACGGCAGACTTCTACAACAAGACCGTGTCCCTGTTCTCGAAGCAGGTGCTGGTGGTCCGTATCATGATCGCGTTGATCATCGTGCTCAGCATCTCGAACACGATGATGACCAATGTCCGTGAACGAATCGGCGAGATCGGAACGTCCATGGCTCTCGGCGTGACGCGGCGGGTCGTGCTGCGCCGTCTTCTGGCCGAAGGCATCGTGATGGGCCTGGTCGGCGGGATCGTCGGCGCCATCGCGGGGATCGTCCTCGCCCATGTGATCTCGGTCATAGGAATTCCGATGCCGCCACCGCCGGGCATGACGAGTGGATACACCGCGGGCATCATGGTCACGCCGGGCATCGTGCTCAACGCCCTCGCCATCGCTGTCGGTACGGCATTTCTCGCCGGCTTGTACCCTGCCCGCAAAGCTTCTCGCCTGAACATCGTCGATGCCCTCCGCCAAGCCCGCTAGGCCCGCCAAGCGCACCAAGGCCACCCGTCTGCCGTGGCTCACCACGCTCCGGCTGGCCTA
>JAHCKV010000335.1 GCA_026125595.1 Burkholderiales bacterium
AGATCCTCCAGTACCTGCCGCACCGCTATCCATTCCTGCTGGTGGATCGGGTACTGGACTGTCAGCCGGGCGTCGAGATCACCGCACTGAAGAACGTGACGATCAACGAGCCGTTCTTCGACGGTCATTTTCCGCACTACAAGGTGATGCCGGGGGTGCTCATCATCGAGGCGCTGGCCCAGGCGGCCGCGATCCTGTCGTTCATGACGATGGGATCGAAGGCCGACGACAAATCGGTCTACTACTTCGTCGGCATCGACGAAGCGCGCTTCAAGAAACCGGTCGTGCCGGGCGATCAGTTGACGCTGAAGGTGAAACTGATCCGCCAGATGCGGGGCATCTACAAGTACGCATCCCAGGCCTATGTCGGAGAGACCCTGGTGGCCGAAGCACAGCTGATGTGCACGATGCGCGACATCAGCGCCGTCGCGGGAACCGCGAATACATGATTCACCCGACGGCGATCGTCCACCCGGGCGCGCAACTGGATCCGACCGTCGAGGTGGGCGCCTATTCGATCATCGACGAGCACGTCGAGATCGGTGCCGGCACCACGATCGGTCCCCACGCCGTGATCACGGGTCACACCCGGATCGGTCGCGAGAACCGGATCTTCCAGTTCGCGTCGATCGGATCCGCCCCGCAGGACAAGAAATACGCGGGAGAGCCCACGCGGACCGAGATCGGCGACCGCAACACCTTCCGCGAGAACGTGACGGTCAACAGCGGCACCATGCAGGATGCGGGCGTGACCCGCATCGGCAGCGACAACTGGATCATGGCGTACGTGCACGTCGCCCACGATTGTCAGGTCGGTGACCACGTGATCTTCGCCAATTGCAGCCAGCTTGCCGGACACGTGCATGTCGGTGACTGGGCGATTCTCGGCGGTTTCACCGGTGCCCATCAGTTCGTGCACATCGGTGCCCACAGCATGACGGCGATCAACTCCGTGCTGGTGCACGATCTGCCGCCGTATGTGATGGCGCAGGGCGATACCGCGGAAGCCAAGGGCATCAACACTGAAGGATTGAAGCGCCGCGGTTTCAGTACCGAGGCCATCGCCGGGCTGCGCCGCGCCTACAAGACGTTGTACCGTTCAGGGCACACGCTGGACGAGGCGCGCAACGCGCTGGCCGCCCAGGTGGCGGAATGTCCGGAAGTGGCGCCGATCGTCGAGTTTCTGGCCCGATCCACCCGCGGGATCGTGCGCTGAACGCATAGGGTCGGGGGATCTGATGGAGCGGATGGTACGCATCGCGATGGTCGCGGGGGAAACGTCGGGCGATCTGCTGGCGGCACCGCTCATCGCGGCGTTGAAGCGGCGATTGCCGGGCGCGGCATTCTTCGGGATCGGGGGGCCGAAGATGCAGTCGGAGGGATTCGATTCCTGGTACGACATGGAGACGCTGGCGGTCCGCGGCTATGCCGAGGCTGCGAAGAGCGTGCCGCGGATTCTCGGCATCCGGCGTGAACTGAAGAGGCGCCTGTTGCGGGAACCGCCCGACCTGTTCATCGGCGTCGACGCGCCCGATTTCAATCTCGGGCTCGAAGAGAGTCTGCGCATCACCGGCATTCCGACCGTCCACTACGTGAGTCCGTCGATCTGGGCATGGCGCGGCGAGCGTGTGCACCGGATCCGCCGGGCCGCCGATCATCTGCTGGCGCTGTTCCCGTTCGAACCCGAGTTGTACGAGAAAGTGGGTCTGCCGGTAACGTACGTCGGCCATCCGTTCGCCGACGAAGTGCCGGAAGCGCTCGACCGTGACGGTATCCGCGAACAGATGCGGATTCCGGCGACCGCGCCGGTGTTCGCGTTGCTGCCCGGCAGCCGGCAGGGCGAGCTGGAGCAGCACGCCGGATTGTTCGTTGAAACCGCGAAGCTGATCCACGCGCAACTGCCGGAAGCGCGCTTTCTCGTGCCGCTGGGCAGCAGGCCGACCCGCATGCAGTTCGAGGATGCCCAGTACCGGCACGGCGGCATGGAGCTGCCGATCACGGTGCTGTTCGGACACGCGCGTCTCGCGCTCATCGCATCGGACGTCGCCCTGGTGGCCTCCGGCACCGCGACGCTCGAAACGGCGCTGCTGCGCCGATCGATGGTGATCACCTATCGCGTTCCGAAACTGACGTGGCGGTTGATGTGGCCGCGCCGCCGTCTGCCGTACATCGGATTGCCGAACGTACTGGCGGGCCGATTCGTGGTGCCCGAGATCCTGCAGGACCAGGCGACGCCCGAGAACCTCGCGCAGGCGCTGCTGAACCAACTGCGCGACAAGGTGGTACGGCAGCGTCAGGAACGGTGTTTCGAAGACATGTACACGCTGTTGCGGCAGGGCGCCGCGGAGCGCGCGGCGGAGGCCGTTGTGCCGCTGTTGCAGCGGCGCGCCCAACCGGTCCCGGCGTTCGGCGTCGCGACGGAGCAGCGGGCGTGACGATGCCGCTGGCCGGCTTCGAAGGCTGGGTCGGCGGTGTCGACGAAGCGGGCCGCGGCCCGCTGGCCGGACCGGTGGTCGCTGCTTGCGTGATTCTCGACCCGGCGCGACCGATCGCCGGTCTGGCGGATTCGAAGACGCTGTCGGCGGTCCGCCGGACCGAACTGGCCGATCGCATTCGCGCCGATGCCCTGGCGTGGGCGGTGGCGGAAGCATCGGTCGAAGAGATCGATGCGCTGAACATCTTTCGCGCGACACTGCTGGCCATGCAGCGGGCGGTGCTGGGGTTGCAGTTGCAGCCCCAGGCCATTCTCGTGGACGGCACCCATTGTCCGCAGGTGAGCTGTCGTGCCACGGCGGTGGTGAAGGGCGATGCCACCGTGCCGTCCATCAGCGCCGCGTCAATTCTCGCGAAGACTGTCCGGGACGACATGCTGCGTCAGTTGCACGGCCGGTTTCCGCAATACGGGTTCGACCGGCACAAGGGGTATCCCACAGCGGAACATCTGGACGCACTTCGTCAGTACGGTGCCACGGAAGTCCATCGTCGCAGCTTCGCGCCGGTCCGGGCCGTGCTGATCGGGGCGTCGTCGTTCTGATCGCAGCCCCACCACCAGGAGAAGGTCGATGATGGATTTCGCTCGCTGGCTGCACATGCTCGGCGTCACCGTCTGGGTCGGCGGCATGTTCTTCGCGTACATGGCGCTGCGTCCCGTTGCCGCGACGGTGCTCCCACCGCCACTGCGGTTGCCGCTGTGGCGCGGCACGTTCGCGCGATTCTTTCCGTGGGTGTGGGTCTCGATCGTGTTGATCTTGTCGACCGGACTGCATATGACGATGCGATTGGGCGGCTCGCACGCGCCGCCCTACGTGCTCGCGATGGCCGGCATCGGCGTCGTCATGATGCTGATCTTCGCGCACATCTTCTTTTCACCCTACCGACGCTTGGGACGCTATGTGGATGCCCAGGACTGGCCGGCCGCGGGTGCCGCGCTCGCGCAGATCCGGCGACTGGTGGGGCTGAATCTGATACTTGGCCTGGTGACCGTCACGGTGGCGACGGCGGGGCGGGGCGTGATCGTCTGAGGGCCGCCGGCGGCGGTCAGAAGATCTGCCGCTGCAGATGGGCGCGGTGCAGGATCGTCGCCGCGAGTTCCTCGATCGACCGGTTGGTGGTGTCGGTGAACGGAATGCCTTCGTTGCGCATCATCCGTTCGGCGCGATCGATCTCGTACTGACAGTTGGCGAGCTGCGCATACTTGCTGCCGGGACGGCGCTCGTGCCGGATCTGCGCCAGACGGTCCGCCTGGATGGTCAGTCCAAACAGCTTTGCACGGTACGGTTCGAGTTGGGACGGCAGCTTCATGTCCTGGAAATCTTCCGGAATGAATGGATAGTTCGCCGCGCGGATGCCGTACTGCAGGCCCATGTAGAGGCAGGTCGGTGTCTTGCCGCTGCGCGAAACGCCGACGAGGATCACGTGGGCATCCTGCAACTCCTTCGTCGACACGCCGTCGTCATGGGACATCACGAAGTTCACGGCCTCGATGCGGGCGTTGTACCCCATCGTGTCGCGGACGCGGTGGGAGCGTCCGATCTCGTCGCTGTGGCGCACGCCCAGTTCGTTCTCCATCGCGGAGATGAAAACCTGGAAGCAGTCGATGTACAACGCGTTGGCGTCGTCGATGATTGCGCTCAGCTCGCGCTCGACGAGGGTGCTGAACACCAGCGGCCGCTTGCCGGTGGCTGCCGCGGCGGCGTCGATTTGCGCGACGACTTCGCGGGCGCGCTCGACGGAATCGACGAACGGAATCGTGCTGGCGACGAATTCGACGCCTTCGAATTGGGCGAGCAAGCTGTGGCCGAGCATCTCGGCGGTGATGCCGGTCCGGTCGGAGACGAAGAATGCGTGGCGGATCGAGGAAGGTGTCGTGGTCATGGTCGAGTGCTGCGCTGCAAAACCGACTCCGGT
>JAHCKV010000336.1 GCA_026125595.1 Burkholderiales bacterium
GTGTCGCCGGCCTGGGTCGGCGATTTCACGCCCTCGGCCTGGGTCTGGATGGTGTGCGTGATGCTGGCGTCCACCGTGATACCGGCCTTCGATTGCACGGTGCCGCCGATCTGCACCTTCGCATCATTCGACGATTTGACGAAGGCAACGGTGGCCGCCACGCCGAAGTTCGAGTTGCTGTTGCTGCCCTTGGGCACGTTGTTCGCGATCTTCTGGTCCATCGGGTTGACCAGATTGCCGCTCTGGTCCGCCGGCAGCGTCGCCAGATAGCCGACGTTCTTGATCATGGTGCCGAACATCGGAAGCATTTCGCCCTTGCTGGCGAGGTCGGACGTTTCCGGTTCGCCGCCTTGCCCGGACTTGGTGCCGGCTTCCTCGGTGGTGCTCAACGTGGCGGTGATCGAGACTCCGCCGGGATTGATCGCCGTCAGCGTGTGCTCGTCGTTGGAGGTCGCGGTGGTGTCGACATCACCGAGCGCCACGGTGTTGCTGAAGCCGTCGCTCGCCGCGGCGTCGGCCGCGCTCGCCGCCAGACGAAACACCGTGTTGGTCGTGTCGGTCGGATCCTTGATCAAATAGTAGGTCGTGCCGTCCGCCAGCGTCGGGATGTCGAAGCCCAGCGCTTGCGTATAGGTGAGGGCCAGCCCGGTGGCGAAGCCCGGTTGGGCTGTCTTGAACACGAGGGCCGATCCATCCAGGCCGAAGGCGTAGTCGATGCCGTTGATATCGGTGAGCAATGGATCGAGACTGAGGGTGACGGGAGCGCCGGAGGCGTCGTGCAGCGTCACCAGCCATTGATAGCCGTCCGGCGATTGCGTGACGGCCGCTACCGTGTACACCGTCGAGGCGTCGTTGGTGTTCTTGTTCTGGAGCCCGCCGATGTTGAGGCCCGCGGCGGCGTCGTAATACACCTTCTGCCCGACGGTGAAACCGGGGTTGTAGTCGAAGATGATCTGCCCCGTGCTCTCCCGCACCTGACTGAACCCGGACTGCCTGCCGGCCGCGTCCTCCAGCGCCGGCAAGGCCCCGAGATCGATGGCGGTGCCGGCGAGAGCGTCGGCACGGCTCGCGGCGAGCTGGAGATGGGTCGCGTCCGCGACGATGACGTAGTAGATCCGGCCGTCGGTCAACCCACGGATCGCCCCACCCGAGTTGGTGTCGTACGTCACGGCGTCGCCGGTCTTGTACTGTGCCGTCGAGTAGACGGCGATCGTGTCTGCAGCAGCGTTGACGGCCTTGAACGGATTGACGATGGCTTCGAACCCCTCCGCGCCCGTGGAGCCGGATTCGATGGTGCCCAGCGCCGTGACTTGCACAGTGGCATTGGAGAGCGCCAGCCCCAGCGTGAAACCACCCAGACCGTCCTTGTACGATTCGGTCTCCGCGCCCGGTTCGTTGGAGTTGTTGCCCTGAGCCATGACGGTGACCTTGCCCGTCTGCGCGCTCAGCGTCGTCTGGGCACCCAGGTCGATCGTGGACACCAGGTTGACATTCCCGATGGCCGCAGCCACCTGCACGTTCTGCGGATTGGTCGGGGAAGTGTTGTTGCGTGCGAAGTTCTGGCTCACCCGTGCCGTGCCGTCGGCCGTGGTGGTGCCTTCGGTCGTGACGCTGATCGCACCCCCGGTCGTCCGGATCGATGTCGTGTCGTCGAGCGTGACCGTGGCCGAGGCTTCGGCCTCGACGTAGACGAAGGCGAGTCCGCCGGGGATGTTGATCGGCGCCCGGTAGAACACGCCAGTGCCGTTCGCAATGCTCTGGGCATTGGCGTCGATGGACACGTCACCCGTGGCGTTGAGGTTCGCTCCGGTGATCTTGATATCCGCCGCGCTGCGCTTGACCAGGATCGATATGGGAATGCCGGAAGGATTGACCACCGTCTCGAGGAACTTCAGCAGATCCGCAGGGGCTCCGTCGGCGTACTGGCCCATGATCTCATTGAGCGTCTCGTCACCGGCCAGGGCGCTGATATCGATGCTGTTCGCATTGACGGTCGTTCCCGTATCGATGCTGATGGCGGCATCGCGGGCGCTGAAGGTGCCGGTTTCCTCGAGAACCGTGGTGGTGGTCAGTCGGCGGCTGTCGGCCGTCAACGTGAAATTGCCGCCCGTCTCGCCGCTGGCGTCGATCATCACGTTCTTGCCGATGTCGATGGTGTTGGCCTGCAACGTGATGTCGCCTGCCGCGCCCTCGGCGCTCGATGTATCGACGACGCTGCCGTCCGATACGGTGATCGTGGTCCTGTAGTCGTCGGTCGGATCGATCACGACCCGGGACAAACCTGCCGTGACTTTCAAGTCGATACCCGGCAACGTCAGCGAATTCAGTGTGACTGCCGCATGCTCGCCTGGCGCCACGATGGTCAGACTGTTGGTGGGTTTGGCAAAGGTCGTGGTGTCCCCGGCTTGCGAGCCGGTCAGACTGACCAGGGTTGCGTCGCTCGCATCGTCTCCCACGGTGATGGTGTCCTGCGACTGCGCCGTGAAGGTGTAGTCCTGGACGACGTCCTGGGTCGCATCGAGAGCCCCCAGATGCACGTTGTTGATGCCCGTGTGGGCAATCTTCATCCCATCGATCTCGATGGTGCCGATACCCGAGCCGGTGCGGATCACATGGGCGCTCAGGAAGTGGTTGCCCTCGACGATGATCCGGTCCCGGTCCGACCCCAACCCACCGTCGATCGAGATGAACCCGCTGTTCAGTGACTGGTCGGTGGTCGATCCGCCCCGCGGGGCAACCCGGAAGATGTCGTCACCGGTGTCCGAACCCTTCAGCCGGTCGAAGTTGGCAAAGCCGATGCCCGCCACCCGCCCGTCGCCGTCGCCGTCCAGCGTCCATTCCGCCCCGCCGTACGGACCGGCCAGCGTGTCTTGGGCGCTTCCGGAACCCTCCAGTTGCTCGATGAACCCGAACGCGATGTTGCCGAGATAGCCCTTGCCCGTCTTGTCCAACTGCCACGAACTGCCCCCTTTCGGACCCACCAGCGTGTCGTCGCCCAATCCGCCGCTCACGATGATCCGGTTCTTCGGCAGCAGATTCGGATCGATGTCGATGCGGAACGTGTCGTTGCCCTCGGTACCGGTCACCACCAGCGGAATGCGGCTGGTCAGGCTCGAGCGCTGCAGCTCCGCGCCGCCGTTGTGGTTGTCCAGCACGACGATCGCGTTGCTGGCCGTGTCGATCGTGATCGTCAGATCTGCCGCCGCCGGCATCACGTCGGCCGACAACAGCAACCGCGGCTCCAGCATCTCGAGTCCGATTGTCCGACGGACAGCCCGCTTGTTGCCCAGCCCCTCGGGACCGGACCGTTTGGCGAGGAAACGCAGGGTGGGACGGACGAAGCGGCGCATGGTGGTGGTCCTGATAGGAGAGGGTGAAGAGGGCTCGGACGAACGCGGGCTACCTGCGACGCGAAGGGGTCGATGGGCCTGCCGGGGGGATGCCGGCGCTAGAGTCGCGGAGCGGGTGGCCGAATGGGCACATGACGGAACCGTTGCAAGCAGCATTTGGAAATCGAGCAGGGCATGGCGAAGTCATGCACGCCGGTCCGCTCGATGCGTGGGAGGGCATCAAAAGCCCCTTGCCCAACCGACACAGCGGGCATGATGATTCCGTTGCGTTTCAGTGGAATTTGGTCTGCGGTGCTGTTTGGTTTCAGTTGTTTCATTGCGAAACCCGGCACCCGGAACCACCATGCGAACGCCCTGGAAGCCGCTGCGCCGGGAAGGCGTCGGCTGCCGAGGGCAGCGGCATCCCTCCGCCCACGGAGGAAGGCATTGATCTGCCGGCAACATGGAATCCGCGGGCGCCCGTAGCGTCGCCGCGCAACGGCAAGCGATGCGCCGGCAGGCATGAGTCGCATCCGCCACCCGTGGCGGGGACGCACCAAAACAGGCAAGCATCGGCTTCATCCCCCTCGGGAACGCCGGCCCGGTCCTCTATGGGACCTCGGTCTCCGAACTTCTGTTATCGATCACCGCAACCGCTTCGGCCGTAGAAGGGCCGCGCGTGGGGAGCCACGGAAAACGCAAACCCGGAAAAGCTCCCTGGATCCAGTGTAGCGATGACGCATCCCAATACGCAATATTCACATGGAATGTCGCGGACACTTCTGCGCCGGGGCGCAACCTCGCTTCATGACGGTTGAATGACCCATCGATCGTCCCGGCTCCCGATGTCCTTGCCATGGCTACTGCCAGACCCAGATGATTCGGGCGCGTCCCGGATGCCGGCCTGGACGCCTGCTCGGGGCTGGGGCGTGCTCCGCCCCGCTCGCCTTTGCCTCGACGCGCCGCAGAATGGGGATGTGGACATTCACCCCGGTAGCGCCGCCTCGGCGGGTTGGAACCCGGGCCTGGCGATCCCGCGCTCGGATCGCCGACAACGTCGGAGGGCTAAACCCTCG
>JAHCKV010000337.1 GCA_026125595.1 Burkholderiales bacterium
TGGCCGCCGTCGGCCTCGCCCTGATTCCCGCGGCCGCATCGGCCGCCTGTCCCAGCCTGCTCAATCACCAGCTCAGCACGCTGGAGGGCAAGCCGCTCGACCTGTGCCAGTTCGAGAATCGCGCGATCCTTGTCGTCAATACCGCCAGCAAGTGCGGCTTCACCAGGCAGTTCGAAAAACTCGAAGGGATGTATCGGCAGTACAAGGACAAGGGCCTGGTCGTGGTCGGCTTTCCCTCCAACGACTTCCGCCAGGAACTGGAGACCAATACCGCCGTGGGCGACTTCTGCCGCATGACCTATGGCGTCCAGTTCCCGATGGCCGAGAAGACGTCGGTCACCGGCAGCGACGCGAACCCGTTCTATCAGCAGTTGGCCCAGGTCACGAGTCAGCCGCCGAAGTGGAATTTCCACAAGTACCTGATCGCGCCGGATGGCAAGACGGTGTACAGCTTTCCGAGCAAGGTCGAGCCGGATTCGACGGAACTGATGTCGAAGCTGCAGCCGATGCTGCGCAAGTAGCGGGGCGGCCCGCGCCGGACGCGCGGCAGCGTCGCCGACATCGGCAGTGGCACGGGCCTGCTGACGACGCTCGGCGCGACCGCGTTTTCCCGAACCGCCGAGTCCGGTAGAGTCGACGGGGATCACGTGCGCGTCGGTGCCGTGCCTGCCCGAGGAGACCCCTGTTGAAGCTGCCTCTGCGCCTCGCTCGGCGACCTGCGTCGAATCCACCGACGGCGCCCTACCCGATCCCCGGCAGCAAACGTCGGCGCTGGGGGCGGATCGTCATCGGCGTCGGCATCGCGCTCGCAGCGTTGGTGGCGTTCGGCTTCTTCGCGGCGCCACCCATCGTCAAGTCCGTGCTGACGCGCCAACTGACCGAGCAGCTCGAGCGCCCGGTATCGATCGGCACGATCCGGATCAACCCGCTGCTGCTCACGATTCAGATCGACGACTTCGTTGTGCGCGAGCGCAGCGGCGACGCGCGCTTCGTGGCCTTCGAGACGCTGCGTGTCGACCTGCAGTTCGAATCGATCTGGCGGCGTGCGCCGGTACTGCGCGAGGTCTATCTGGCGAAGCCGTATGTCAACGTAGTGCGCGTCGACACGCAGCACTACAACTTCAGTGACCTGATCGAGAAGTTCACGCGAGAGCCGCCGGATCCGAACGCCGAACCGGTGCACTTTTCGCTGAACAACATCCGGATCGAAGGTGGATCGATCGACTTCGACGATCGACCCGAGCGCACCCGCCACACCGTCCGCAATCTGACGGTCGGCGTGCCGTTTGTGTCCAATCTGCCCTACCTCGGCGATGTGTTCGTGCAGCCTGCCTTCGGTGCGACGATCAACGGCACGCCGTTCAAGTTGACCGGCAAGACGAAGCCGTTCAGCGATGCGCGCGACACGAATCTGACCGCGGCATTCACCGGCATCGATGTGCCGCACTATCTGAACTATGTGCCGGTCGAACTGCCGTTCCGTCTGTCATCGGCAAAGCTCGACGCCGCGCTCGACCTCACCTTCTCGCAACCGGTAGGCCAAGCACCGAAGCTGTCGATCACCGGGACTACCGCGCTACGCGAGTTCGAAATCCGTGAGCGCGACGATCGACCGATGCTGAAGTTTCCACGCCTCGCCGTCACGCTGCAGCAGATCGACGTGTTCGCGCGCCGGTTCGACATCCAGGACATCGTATTGGACCAACCGGCGTTGGCCGTCCGCCGCGCCGCCGATGGATCGATCAACCTCGCGGCTCTTGCGGCCGTCGGCGACAACGAACCATCGCCGACGACACCTGCCGCGCCGGAGAAGAAGTCCGGCCCCGACATGCAATTGCGCATCGCCGAGTTCCGCATCGATGGTGCGGCCGTGGAATTCACCGATGCCGTACCGAGCGGCAGCTTCAGCGCAAAACTGTCACCACTGAACATCGCGGTACGCGATTTCGATCTGGCACCCGGCGCCGCGAGCAAAGCCCATCTCGACGTACGGAGCGACGGCGGAGAATCCCTCACCGTCGATGTCGAATTCGGCCTCGCGGAACGGCGCTTCGCCGGCACGGCGAAACTTGACGGGGTCTCGCCGCAACGCTTTGTCGCGTACTACCGTGACCAGGTCTTGTTCGACATCGTGGATGGCCAGTTGAACCTCGCGACCGACTTCACGTTCGCCAACGCGTCGGAAGCGCCGCAACTCACGCTGGCCAGCGCTTCGGCGTCGCTGGCGAACGTCCGGCTTCGCAAGCGCGGCGACAAAGACGACTTCCTGACGCTGGCCGAGCTGGCCGTCTCCGATACGTCGCTGGATCTGGCCTCCCGCTCCGTGGTCATCGGCGACATCACGAGCCGCAAGGCGCGCATCGCGGTGCGCCGCGCGCGCAACGGCGACATCAACCTGAGCCAGTTGCTGCCGCCCGACCGCATCGGCCCCGCATCCTCCGAGGCTTCTACGGCAGACAACACCGCCGGCAAACCGTGGTCGATCACGCTGCGGAAACTGCTGCTCGACGGCTATGCCGTGCGATTCGACGACGCGGTGCCCGCCGACCCGGTCGGCGTCACGCTGTCGCCGATCCGCATCGCCATCGACAACCTGACGTTGGCCCCCAACGCGAAGACGCCAGCGACAGCCGATGTCGCGATCCGCCTGGATACCGGCGGCGAACTGAAGGCTACCGGCACCGTACAGCCGGAGCCGCTGGACGTCGCAGCCCGGGTCGGGGTCAAGAACATCGCGATCGAACCGTTCCAGCCATATTTCGCCGATCTCGTGAACATCACGCTGACGAGCGGCATGGTCGCGGGAGACGGCCAGCTGAAGATCCGTAAACGGGCGGACGGCGGACTGTCCGTCGGCTACGACGGAACTGCCGCGATCAACAAGCTGGCGACCGTGGACAAAGCCAACGCCGAAGACTTCCTCAAATGGGAATCGCTGTTCCTGAACGGCGTGAAGTACCGCGACCAACCGTTCACGCTCGAGATCCGGGAGATCGCGCTGACCGATTTCTTCTCGCGGATCACCATCGACGAGAAGGGAACGCTCAATCTGCAGGGCATCGTGGCCAGCGACTCGCCATCCCCCGAAGCATCGGCAGCCGCGCCCCCGCCCGCCGATGCTTCCAGGAAGCCCGCAGGCGGAGCCAAGCCGCCACCGGGGAGCGGCCAGGACATCACGAAGCAGATCAGGATCGATCAGGTCACGCTGCAGAACGGCATGATCGCCTTCTCGGATCGATTCATCCGGCCGACGGTATCGGCGACGTTGACCGAGGTCGGCGGACGCGTCACCGGTCTGTTATCCGATGCCGCCACGCGGGCGGACGTGGATCTGCGCGGCAAGCTCGCAAACCAGGCTCCGCTGTCGATCACCGGACAGGTGAATCCGTTGTCCGGCGATCTGTTCGCCAATCTGAAGGTGAGCTTTCGCGACATCGATTTGCCACCGTTCACCCCGTATTCGGGTCGCTACGCCGGCTACACCATCGCCAAGGGCAAGCTGTCGCTCGATCTCGACTATCACATCGAGAAACGGCAACTGACGGCGGGCAATCGCATCTTCATCGACCAGTTCAACTTCGGCGACAAGGTCCAGAGCGCGGACGCGACCGGACTTCCGGTGCAGCTCGCCGTGTCGCTGCTGAAGGATCGCAATGGCCGGATCAACCTCGACATTCCGGTGGAAGGTTCGCTGGATGACCCGAAGTTCCGGATCGGCAGTGTCATCTGGCAGGTGATCGTCAATCTGATCACCAAGGCGGTGACCGCGCCGTTCGCACTGATCGGCTCGCTGTTCGGTGGCAATGGCGAAGAGCTCTCGTATCTCGATTTCGCCCCTGGAAGTGCCGCATTGGATGCGACCGCCGGTCAGAAACTCGACGCGTTGGCCAAAGCGCTGCGCGAGCGACCGGCCCTTACGTTGGAAGTCCGTGGCCATGTGGAACCGGAGAAAGACCGCGCAGCGCTGCTCGCCGCCGCATTCGAGCGCAAGCTCAAGGCGCAGAAGCTGAAGGACCTCGCGAAGAAAGGCGACGCACCGGCGTCCGTCGACGCGGTGACGATCGAACCCGGCGCGGACTACGAGACATGGCTTGAGAAAGCCTACAAGGCCGAGAAATTCCCGAAACCGCGCAACGTGATCGGCCTCGAGAAAGGCCTGCCCGCGCCGGAGATGGAGAAACTGATGCAAACCAATATCGCGATCGGAGACGACCAGTTGCGAGATCTGGCGCTCGATCGCGCTCGAACCGTCAAGGATTTCCTCGCGAAGGCCGGCGACATCGCGCCGGAACGGGTGTTCCTGATCGAGTCGGCGACCGGCGCCGCGACCGGCAAGGAACAGCAGGCGTCCAGTCGCGTGGATTTCACGCTGCGCTGAGCGTGTGCGTGGCG
>JAHCKV010000338.1 GCA_026125595.1 Burkholderiales bacterium
GCCGCTTCTTCGCCAGCATCGCGCGCGCCGCCCGGACCACGGCGTGACCGAACGAATAGTCCTGATTGATCAGGTAGACCTTCGAGATGGACTTGTCCGCGGCCAACGCATCGGTGATGGCCATCATCTTCATGTCGGAATCGGCGTCGAACCGGAAATGCCAGAAGCTGCATTTCTCGTTGGTCAGCGCCGGGTCCACGGCCGCGTAGTTCAGAAACACGACGGCCTGTTCCGGATTGCGCTTGTTGTGCTTCTCCAGCGAATCCACCAGTGCGTGGGCGACGTTGGAGCCGTTGCCCTGCATCACGTAGCGCACGCCCTGATCGATGGCCTGCTTCAGCACCAGCACGGAATCCTGCGGGCTCGACTTGTTGTCGTAGGGCACGATCTCGAGCTTGCGGCCCAGTACGCCACCGCGTGCATTGATGATGTCGGCGGCGAGCTGGTAGTGGCGCAGCTCCGATTCACCGACGTTGGCGAACGGTCCCGACAGCGGATCGATGAAACCGATTCGGATGTTCTGCGCCGCGGCGGTGCCCGCGACGAACGACAGCAGCGCGGCCAGGGCGGCGCGCGTGAACGCTTTACGCATGACGAACCTCCTCCTGTTATGGGGCGGGATCTGTCGTCCCGTGCGGAGGATGGTACGACGTTCAGGTAGCGCGCGGACGCAATCCGCCGGCCGGAACGGCGAGCAGCATCAGGCCGACGCCGATGAAGGCCATGCCGGTGAGCTCCGCCGGGGACGGACGTTCGCCCAGTTGCAGCCACGCCGCGGCCACGCCGACTACCGGCGTCGCCAGCGTGCCCAGTCCCGCGACGCCGGCCGGCAGTCGAGCCAGCGCGTAGTAGAAAAGCATCCATGCGAGGCTGCTGGCGATGATCGCCGTGTATCCCAGTGCCAGCAGGAAGAGTCCGGTCCATTGCACCGGGTCGGTTCCGAACAGATGGCTTGCCAGGAACATCAACCCGGAACACAGCAGCATCTGCCAGAACGTGAGCGCGAGCAGGTTGCTGCGGGTGCGTCCCTGCCGGGACTTGACCAGCACGACACTGGCTCCCCAGGAGCAGCCGGCGCCCAACGCCAGCAGGCTCGACGCGAGGCCGGTCAGATGGGACGGATCGATCAGGATCACCAGGCCGACCGCGGCCAGCATCACCGCCACCCATTGCAGCCAACGCATGCGTTCGTGCAGGAAGACGCGCGCAAACAGCACGGTCCAGAACGGCATCGTGTACACCAGCACGGCGACCTTGCCGGTGCCGCCGAGGGACAGGCCCCACAGCGTCCCGGTGAAGTTCATCGCGAGCATCACGCCGAGCAGCCCGGCGAGCCACCACTCGGCGCGAGGGATGCGCAGACTCTCCCCCTGATACCAGACCACCGGAGCGAGCGCGAATCCCCCGATCAGGAAGCGCCACGCGGCGAAATCGGTCGGCGACGCATCCTGCAGCCCGACCTTCATGGCGATCCAGTTGTAGCCCCAGATCAGGCACAGCAGCCCGAGGGCTGCGCCGGCACGGCCGGTGGCGACGGGAGGCTGTGCGGACGGATTCATGGGGCGGCGGATTGTGGCACGGGCTGGTAGTTGCGCCGGTGATTGCGGATATACTCGCGCCGGGTCGGCGGTGGGGAGCCTCGACTCGCACACACAAAATAGAAGAGGGGAGGCCGTTTCATGGAACTCTGGTCGCAGGTCTACGACCCGCTGGGCAATACCATTCTGTCCACGCTCGTATGCTCGATCCCAGTGATCGTGCTGCTCGGCGGATTGGGCATCTTTCACATCAAGGCCCACATCGCCGCCATCGCGGGTCTGGTCTCCGCGGCGTTGATCGCGGTCCTGATCGTCGGCATGCCGGTGGGCATGGCCGGGCAAGCCGCGTTGTTCGGCGGACTGTTCGGGCTGATCGGGATCGTCTGGATCATCATCAACCTGATCTTCATGTATCGGCTGACGTTGAAGGCCGGGTTGTTCCAGATCCTGCAGGACTCCATCGGTGGCATTTCGAACGACCGCCGCCTGCAGTTGGTGCTCATCGCGTTCTGCTTCGGTGCGTTCTTCGAAGGCGCCGCCGGCGGTGGAACGCCCGTTGCGGTGACCGGCGCCATTCTGATCGGTCTCGGTTTCTCGCCGCTGGCGGCTTCCGGACTGTCACTGATCGCGAACACCGCACCGGTGGCCTACGGCGGCCTCGGGACGCCGATCATCGTGTTGAACAGCGTCACCCAGAACACCGACGAGTACCTGCTGACGCTGTCCGCGATGGTCGGTCGCCAGTTGCCGATTTTCTCGGTCATCGTGCCGTTCTGGCTGGTGATCACGTTCTGCGGGTTCCGGCGGACGTTCCAGATCTGGCCGCCGATCCTGGTCGCGGGGCTGAGTTTCGCGATCCCGCAATTCCTGATTTCGAATTTCCACGGCCCGTGGCTGGTGGACATGCTGTCGGCGATGATTTCGATGGTCGTGCTCGCGTGGTTCCTGACCAAGTGGCGGCCGAGTCACGTGATGACATCGGCCGAAGGTACCGCCGCCAGTCTGGTGACCTACGAAGAGGCGCGACGCACCACCACGGGGCACGGGTACAGTCGCGAGATGGTGATCAAGGCCTGGACGCCGTGGGTCATCCTGACGATCGTGCTGGCGCTGTGGGGCATTCCCTGGGTCAAGAACCACATCCTGAACATCCCGGGCCTGACCTTCTGGAAGTGGGAGATCCCCGGCCTGCACAACCTCGTGCAGCGCGTGGCGCCGGCGGTGGCCGAACCCCATACCGAGCGCGCGATCCTCAGCATCGGGTTGCTGTCGGCCACCGGCACCGGGATCCTGATCGCAGCGGTCATCGCCGGCAAGGTGATGGGCTTTCGCGTGAAAGACATGGTCGCGGAGTGGGGAACGACCTGCGTCGTGATGAAGTACTCGATCGTCACGATCGTCGCGATGCTGGCGCTGGGCTACGTCACCCGCTACTCGGGCATGGATGCCACGCTGGGGTTGGCGCTGGCCAATACCGGGTGGCTTTATCCCTTCTTCGGCACGTTGATCGGCTGGATCGGGGTCGCGCTCACGGGTACCGACGCGGCGTCGAACGCGCTGTTCGGCAGCCAGCAGCAGATCACGGCGAATTCGTTGGGTCTGTCACCGACGCTGATGGCAGCGGCCAACAGCTCCGGTGGCGTGATGGGCAAGATGATCGACGCGCAGTCGATCGTCGTGGCGTCCGTCGCGACGAACTACGTCGGCAAGGAAGGCAAGATCCTGCGGTTCGTGTTCTGGCATTCGTTGTCGCTGGCCTGCCTGATCGGGCTGTTCATCATGCTGCAGGCCTACGTCTGGCCGTTCACGGCCATGGTGCTGCCGACCCCGGTCGTCGCCCACTGAGGAACCGTCCGGGCTCGCCGCCATGAAAAGAGCCCTGTCCGCGGGAGCGGACAGGGCTCTTTCTTTTCCGCTGCGAGCAGCGGCCTAGTGGTAAATGGCCCGCTGCATCATCAGTTCGTCGAGGTCTTCGAGGAACTCGTCGACGGCTTCCTGGGACGCATCGTCCGCGATGACTTCGGCCAGATGCTCGCCGAAGCGCATGGCCGCGTCGCCGTAAAGATAGACGCCGACGGCGGCGCGTTTGCGGATCACCTCGTATCCCTGGCCCGGAAATTCCACTACATGGTAGTGCTGGCTGCTGTAGACCACGTTCATGGACGTCACCTCCTGAGGGGCACGTCCACAGCTTTTGCAAGCTCCGTGCCTTGCGACCGACTGGAACAAGTCCATTTCCCCCGGTGCCGCGGTCCGCGTCCGTCAGCCTGAATCTTCCCAACAAGGGCCTTCGAATCCGTGCGGTCCCCCGCGCTAAGCCCGCGTATACTCAAGTCTTTGCAACGACAACCCTCATAACGAGCCTCGGCCATCCTGATCGGCGGGGTGCGCGCAGTATTCCCATGAATGGTTTACGCGAATCCGCTTCTGGCATCGATACCGACCTGCTGAGCAGCGCCATCGCCGATGGCGACTGCGCGCAGGCAGTGGAGGCAGAGCAGACCCGACTGCTGTACCGCCATCTGCCGGCAACCCTCGGCGCCTCGCTGCTGGTGGCCGTCGCGTTTGCTGCCGTGCTGTGGCAGGCACTGCCCGGGCAATCCCTGTCGATGTGGTTGGGGGCGCTGGCGATCGTCTGCGGGTTGCGGTTTGTGCTGTTGTTGCGCTATCGGCATTCCGCCGGGGATGGGTCCGCCGACGTGTGGCGCCGCCGATTCCTGATGGGAACGTTCGCCGCCGGGCTTGTCTGGGGCGCGCTGGGGTGGTTCCTGCTGCCCGCCGAGGGGTATCATCAGGCGTTCGTCGCGTTCCTGCTCGCCGGGGTCACTGCCGGTTCTGCCACGA
>JAHCKV010000339.1 GCA_026125595.1 Burkholderiales bacterium
GCGGGATGCCGACGACTTTCCGACGCCGCGCGTGCTGGCGCCGTTTCCGATCCTCGGCATGCCGGGGTGGTGGCCGGCGGCCGCGCAGGAACGCTTCTACGCGGATACCGGGTATTTTCGTCCCGGTCGCCGGGATCGCGCGGCGCGCGATGCATACTCCGGCCCCTCATGAATCCGGCCCTGCGTCGTTCCTTCTTTCTGCTCGCCGCGGCGGGCTTCGTGTCCGGCGCGTCGATGCGTGTCGCCGAGCCGTTGCTGCCCACGCTGGCCGACGACTTCGGCACGACGGTGCAGCAGGCGTCCATCGTGTTGTCCGGCTTCACGCTGGCCTACGGCGCGTTCCAGATCGTGCATGGGCCGCTCGGCGACCGGGTCGGCAAGCTGCGACTCGTCTGCATCGGCATGGCCTTGGCGGCGTTGGCCGCATTCGCTTCCGCGGCTGCCGGGTCGTTGTCGACGCTCGCGATCCTGCGCTTCGTGACCGGCATGTTTTCGGGAGCCGTCATTCCGCTGTCGATGGCCTGGATCGGCGACAAGGTGGCCTACGAGAACCGGCAGGCGGTTCTCGGTCGTTTCATCTCCGGCACGTTGCTGGGTCAGGGGTTCGGACCGTTGCTCGGGGGTTTGCTCAGCGATGCCGTCGGGTGGCATGCGACGTTCGTCGTGCTGGGCTGCGCGTTCGGCGCGGTTGCATTCGCGCTGCTGCCGGAGGCGCGACGCGGTGAGCCGTCGAGTGGCAAACCGTTCGTGCCGCCGTGGATCCAGTACGCGGCGATGCTGCGGTCGGCGCGGGCGCGGCCGGTGCTGGCGACGGTGGGCATCGAAGGGTTCCTGTTCTTCGGCGCGTTCGGTTTCGCCGGGGCATGGCTGCACGAGATGTTCGGATTGAGCTTCACGGCGGTCGGGTTGATCGTCGCCGGTTTCGGCGTGGGAGGGCTGGTGTACAGCCTGTTCGTGCGCCGTCTGGTGGCATGGCTCGGCCAGACCGGCTTGGTGCTCGGCGGTGGCGGCGTGTTGTGCGCGTGCTTCGTGGCGCTCGCGGTGACGCCGACGTGGATCGTCGCGGTGCCGGCGATCGTTCTGCTGGGTTTCGGCTTCTACATGCTGCACAACACGCTGCAGACGCGCGCCACCGAGATGGCGCCGGAAGCGCGCGGTGCCGGCGTCTCGTTCTTCGCGTTCTGTCTGTTTCTCGGGCAGGCCGCCGGCGTCGCGGCATTCGGCTGGGGCGTGGCGCGCTTCGGCTACGGGCCGATGTTCGCGATTGCGGGGATTGCGTTGCTGGCGTTGGCCGCAGCGTTTCGCCGCAGGCTCGTGGTACTGGCCGCAGCGACGTGAACCCTGAAAAAAACGCCCGGCATGCCGGGCGTTTTGTCGGTACTGGCGACAGCGCCGGATCAGCCGCCGGTCACCTGCTGGCGTTGCTCGCCGAGGCCATCGATGCCCAGGCGCATCACGTCGCCGGACTTCAGGAAGACCGACGCCGGTTTCACACCCATGCCCACGCCGGGGGGCGTGCCGGTGGTGATGACGTCACCGGGCTTCAGCGTGTAGAGGAAGCTCACGTAGGCGACCAGCTGCTTCACCGTGAAGATCATGGTGCTGGTGGTGCCGGTCTGAAACCGCTTGCCGTTCACGTCGAGCCACATGGCGAGGTTCTGCGGATCCGCGATCTCGTCGCGGGTCACGAGCCACGGGCCGATCGGGCCGAAGGTGTCGAAACCCTTGCCCTTGTCCCACGTGTGGCCGCGTTCGAGTTGCCATTCGCGCTCGGAGACGTCGTTGCAGATCATGTAGCCCGCCACGTAGTCGAGCGCCGTTTCTTCCGATACCGATTTCGCTTCCTTGCCGATGACGAACGCGAGTTCGACTTCCCAGTCGCCCTTGACCGATCCCTTCGGCAGCACGACGGTGTCGTTCGGACCGACGATGCACGAGGTGGCCTTCGAGAACACGACCGGCTCTTTCGGAATCGGCATGTTCGATTCCTTGGCGTGGTCGGAGTAATTCAGGCCGATGGCGATGAACTTGCCGACGTTCGCGACCGGTGCGCCGAAACGCGGCGTGCCTTGCACCTTCGGCAATTGAGCCGGGTCCAGCGAGCGCAGCTTCGACAGCGCGGCGTCACCCAGCACGCTGCCGTCGATGTCGTTCACGACACCGGACAGGTCGCGCAGCGCGCCTTCGGCATCGATCAGGCCGGGCTTTTCCAGGCCGGGTTCTCCGTAACGGACGAGTTTCATTCGTGTCTCCTTGAGGATGTTCGATTGACGACCGGCGACCGCGCGGATCGCCGGTCACGGACTTACAGACTGTGGCCGCCGTCGATCACGATGGCCTGGCCGGTCATGAATTCAGATTCGTCGGCGGCGAGGTAGACGGCCAGTTCCGCCATTTCGTCGGCACGGGCCAGGCGGCCCATCGGTTGCCGCGCGATGAACGCCTTGCGGGCTTCGACTGGATCTTCGTAGGCGTTGATGCGATCGCCCAGGCTCGGCGTATCGACGGTGCCGGGACAGATCGCGTTGCAGCGGATGCCCTGTCGAATGAAGTCGATCGCGATGGATTTCGTCAGTGCCACCACGGCGCCTTTCGAGGCGCTGTAACAGAAGCGGTTGGGCACCCCCTTCACGCTGGACGCGACGGAGGCGATGTTGACGATTGCGCCCTTGTTCTTCGCGATCATCCCCGGTAGCACGGCCTTGGTCAGCACGAACATGCTGCGCACATTGAGGTTGAACGAGAAATCCCAGTCGCGATCGGTGCATTCGAGGATCGTGCCGGCGGCGACGTAGCCGGCGCAGTTGACGAGGATGTCGATCGGGCCGATCTTCTGGACCGCCGCGGCGATGGCGGTGTCGTCGAGCACGTCGAGGCGGGCGGTCGTGATGCCGGCGGTGGTCGCCAACTCCGCCAGTTTGTCGGTATTGACGTCCGTGGCCCAGACGGTGGCGCCTTCCCGTGCGTAGGCCAGCGCCGTCGCACGACCGATGCCCTGGGCCGCGGCGGTGACGAGCGCCGTTTTTCCTTGAAGTCTTCCGGGCACGGGTCTCTCCTCCTCGAGCTTGGTTTTTTTGAAAGGGGGCGAGTATGCCATACGGTCTCCCGCCTTCGCCGCGACCCGAGGCCTGTTCGCCGGGCAGTGGTCGGGCTTGCCGCGACAGTGTCGTGCGGTGTCTCTGGCCGGTGTCGCGCACGCGTCAGCCTCGTGGGCCGACAGCCGGCGCAAAAAGAAAAGCCCGGTCCAGGGACCGGGCTCGGTGTTGCAGCGACTGCGGATCAGACTTTGCGGCGGCGGGCCATCAGACCCAGACCGGCGAGACCCAGGCCGAGCATCGTCCAGGTTTCCGGCTCCGGCACCGGCGCCATCAGGCCGCCGACGGTGAAGCCGTGCCAGTTCTCGGCGTTTGGTGCAGTCCACGACAGCGTCGTGAACGTGCCGGTGAACTGGATCACGCCGTGGCCTTCGCGCCCGATCAGTGTCGTGCCCGATTGCGACAGCGACGTCGAGCCCCCGCCCCAGTAGCCGGTGCCCTGGCTCAGGATCGTGAACGGCTGGTCGAACAGGTAGCTGACCGGTTGGCCGGACTGACCCAGGCTGACGATCGCCATCACGGGGTTCAGCATCGGTGCGGAGAACGTGATGATGTTGGTGGTGCTGTTGCCGCCGATCAACGTGATGATGTCGGAGGCGGGCGGGGCGCCCGGGACGCTGCTGTTCAGGTACGGCGTGGCCGGATTCCAGTAGTTGGTGCCGCCGTCCGTCTGGGCGGACCGCACTTCGCCGGCATAGGTGACGGTCAGTGCGCCGAGCGTGCCGGTCACGGTGCCGGCAGCCCCGGCCGTGGCGGACGTCCAGTCGACCCAAAAGGAGGAAGGCTCGGCGGGCACCGGGTCGTCCAGCACCGTCATCGCCGCGTTGGCCGAACCCGAAATCAACGCTCCAGCGAGACCGATGAGGCCGAAAGTATTCTGAAAAATACGGATATTCATGATGTTGAGTTCAACCTGTGACGACGGACATCGGAAAAAAATCTAACAGAACGATAGATTCATTCGGCTGAATCGGCAACCGGAATCTGGCCGTCGGCGCCAGAAAGTCGAGCGAATCATCGTTCTGCACGGATGTGGGTAGAGCAATATATCTGCCAGTTCGATAGATTTTTGTGGCCGACGTGGATTTCGGTAGGCGACTCCGGTGAACCCGGCCAGGATCCCGCTGCCGAACTGCCGCCACGGCTCGAGTGCCCGGTGCGCGCGCTTCTCTTCTGTTTTTCCGAATGGAACTCCTTCGGGCGAAGCGCTTCTTCGCATCCCCGAGCCTATAATTCAGTTCAATCAAGACGCAGAGCCGACGGTCGCGAAGGGCGTGACCGGACCC